>CAYYNG010000361.1:0-2764 GCA_964472435.1 uncultured Hyphomonadaceae bacterium
AAATCGACGCTGTTTGAAATGGACGGCGCCCCGGAACTGGCGGCCGTTCAAGCCGAGTATATTCAGCTTGCGGAGAAACTCTGGGCAGGCGTCGACGAGCTCGCCCCGACCCCGATGAAAGATCGTGAGATCTTCGACTTCCTGGGGTTCGACTGAGATGACCGAGGCCACTTATCTCCGCAAACGCGACGAGCTCGAGACCTATTTCGACCGCACCGCCGCCGAGGCATGGGCGAAGCTCACCTCGGATGCGCCGGTCAGCGGTATTCGAGCGACCGTGCGCGCCGGCCGGGACGAGATGCGCCGAACCCTCCTGGATTGGCTGCCCGCTGATCTCACGGGGGCCCGCATCCTGGATGCGGGCTGCGGGGCGGGGCAGTTCGCAGTCGAGGCGGCCCGCCGCGGCGCGGACGTGACGGCGGTGGATCTGTCGGAAACGCTGATCGATTTGGCCAAAGCGCGCGCTGAAGCCGAGGCCGGGCCGGGCCGTATCGCCTTCCGCGTCGGCGACATGTTCGATCCTTCCTTTGGGGTGTTCGACCATGTCGTGGCGATGGACTCGATCATTCACTACGCACTCGGGGACATGGCGAGGATTCTGGAGGGTTTCTCCTCCCGCGCCAACCGCTCCATATTCGTGACATTCGCGCCGAGAACCCCCCTTCTCAGCGCAGTGCACCTTGCAGGAAAGCTCTTTCCCCGCGGGGACCGGTCGCCTGCGATAAATCCCGTCAACGAGACCGCGCTGCGGCGCCGATTGGCCGCCGCGCCGGGGCTGCGGGACTGGACGGCCGTTCGCACCCGGCGCATCGCCTCCGGCTTCTACATTTCGCAAGCATTGGAGGTGGCGCGCAGATGACCGACCAGCGCCGCGATATGGCCTCCGCTTGGACCGGCCTCAGCCGCCGCTTCCTTCCGTTCGCGGATGCGGCCACCGATCAATTGCCGCTCGGCCGCTTGCTGCGCCTGTCTTTGTTCCAGGTTTCAGTGGGCATGGCGCTCACCTTGCTCACCGGAACGCTGAACCGGGTGATGATCGTCGAACTCAGCGTGCCGGCGTGGCTCGTTGCGTTGATGGTGTCGCTGCCTTTGGTGTTCGCGCCGTTCCGCGCATTCATCGGGCATAAGTCCGACACCCACCGTTCGGCGCTCGGTTGGCGGCGCGGCCCCTATATCTGGTTCGGCTCGCTCGTCATGTTCGGCGGTCTCGCGATCATGCCGTTCGCCCTTCTGGTTCTGTCGGGGGACACCCACGGACCTCTTTGGATTGGACATGTCAGCGCGGCGCTCGCATTCTTAATGGTCGGGGCGGGGCTGCACACGACCCAAACCGCAGGCCTTGCATTGGCGACGGATCTCGCGCCGAAAGAGTCCCGGCCCCGCGTCGTGGCGCTCCTCTACGTCATGTTGCTTCTTGGAATGGCGGCGAGCGCGCTCGTCTTCGGCGCGCTGCTTGCGAATTTCAATCAGTTAAAGCTCATCCAGGTCATACAGGGCTGCGCTGTCCTCGCCATGGCGCTCAATCTCATCGCGCTTTGGAAACAAGAGGGTCGGAACGCCGCTCACGGCCTCGAACCAGACGAGGATTTCGGCGCCGCCTGGCGCGAGTTCGCCGCCGATCCGCGGGCGCGCCGGCTTTTAGTCGCCGTCGCGGTCGGCGCCGCGGCCTTCAGTATGCAGGATATCCTGCTCGAGCCCTACGGCGCCCAGATCCTCGACATGACGGTGGGCGAAACGACCCGGCTGACCGCACTCTTCGCCATGGGGACGCTTCTCGGGTTCGGTCTCGCGGCGCGGGGGCTGGGCCGCGGCGGCGAGCCCCATCGCATGGCGGCCCACGGTCTCCTGGTCGGCGTTGGCGGTTTTTCCGCCGTCGTGTTTTCCGACCCGCTGCAGTCGGCGCTGATCTTTCAAATCGGAAGCGGGGCCATCGGCCTCGGCGGAGGGTTGTTCTCCGTCTGCATGCTGCCCGCCGCGATGGCGCTCGCGCGTGAGGGGCAAAGCGGCATCGCCCTCGGCGCGTGGGGCGCGGCCCAGGCGACGGCTGCGGGGGTCGCCTTGGCCTTGGGCGGCGCATTGCGGGACGGCGTCGAAGCTGCGGCCGGGCAAGGCTGGTTGGGCCAAGGTTTCGCACGCGAGGCGATCGGTTACAGCGTCGTCTATCATATTGAGATTTTCCTACTGTTCGTTGCGCTGGCCGCGCTCGGGCCGATCGCGCGGCATGCGGGAGACGGGCGGCCGCGCGCGGACGCCTCAATCGGCCTTGCGGCCTTTCCAAACTGACTCATCAAGGAGCCCTGACATGATCTTCGGCGGAGAATTCGTAAGCGGGATCGACCTGGTGGATATCTGCCTGTGGCTGTTCACCATCTTCTTTCTCGGCCTCGTGCTGTATTTGCAGCGAGAGGGGATGCGCGAGGGCTACCCCACGGAGGAGGACACGACCGGTCGGGTCGATAAGTCCAAGTATTTCTTCGGCCCCCTGCCCAAAGTGTTCAAGCTGCCCCACGGGCGAGGCGAATTGAAGATCGACCATGCCAGGGGCGATACGCGCAAGCTCGCGCTGCGCCGAACGGCCGTCTGGCCCGGCGCGCCCTACGCGCCCACCGGCGCCCCGATGGCCGACGGGGTTGGCCCGGCGTCCTACGCCGAACGCTCGGACATTCCCGATTTGACAATGGAGGGCGAGCCGCGGATCGCCCCCTTCAGCGCCAGCCCGGGCTTCGAAGTCGCCGACGCCGATACCGACCCGCGCGGCCTTCCG
>CAYYNG010000362.1:0-2760 GCA_964472435.1 uncultured Hyphomonadaceae bacterium
CCTCGCCCTCGGCGATCACGGGGATGATCCGGTCGCCGCGGCCGAGGCGTTTGAAAATCGCCACCTCTTGGTTCACCCACTGGCTCGCCGCGGCCTTCGGGCTGCAGAGGACGATCAGATGGTCGCTTGCTTCAAGGGCCGCCTGCAGCTTCTCCGGAAGGGCGCCGCCGGCGGGGAGCTCCTCCTTGTCGCGGAATATGCGGCCCAGGCGCTTGGGCAGGCCATGGTCGCGGCGCAGGCGCTTCGGGATGCGGTAGCCTTCCAGCGCTTTATGGAGCCGGCCGGCGGCGCGCTTGTCGGCGTGGGCGTAGCTTAGAAACGCGCGGTAGCGGCGAGGCCCGCCCGCTCGCGGCGCAGTCCCGGTCCCGGCCATGGCGTCCCCTCCCCGCTATGGAGGAGCACTCAACCCTTGGGCTGCGTCTCTGTCAAGGCTTTCCGCTGGGCGCGGCTAGCCCGCAGTGGCGACCGCCTGGCCGTCGAGGGAGGAGGGGGTCCAGACTTGGGTCTGGCAGATCGGCCCGAGGCAGCCCTTCAGCTGGAGATTGCCGTCATCCATCAGCTTGAGCCGCGAGCCATAGGTCCGGCCGGTCTCGGGATTATAGATCTCGCCCCGCCGCCAGCCGTCGCGGCGCGCCTCGAACCCCGACAGCAAGGTGAGGCCGAGGATCGGGCGGCCGCGCAAGGCCGCGTTCGGATTGTGAATGTCCGTCGTCACGTCGGATTGGGCCTCGGGGTCGATCCAGGCGATGCGGCCGCACGGGGTGCCGTCGCCGCAATCGGCGATCTCGATTTTCGAGGTCTGGTCCTGGGTGAGCCACACGCCCGCCACGTCCATGGTTTGCGCGCTCGCGCCGGCGCTGGCGAGAATGGCGGCGGCGGCCGCGGCGAGAAACTTTGAGGCCATCGGGCTCCCTCACGTCGAACAATGTCGCGAATGTCGCCGACATCCGGCCCCGGCGTCAACGAAAAAGGGTGGTGAATTCAAGGTAAACACCCGTAGAAATGCGATATTATCATTTAAAAGCAAGGCGTAAGCCGCTTTTCACAATTTGCAGAACCTGTAAAGCGCGCGCCGTATGGGCGCGCCGCGGGCGGGGCCGCGCGTTTCCGTCCGGGTCCGGGCCGTGTAAGCTCTCCGCCGACACAAAAAGGAGGACGCGAACCGATGGATGTCGACAAACTCATGTTCCGCGAGGCGCTGCTGAAAGGCGAGCGGATCCTCGTCACCGGGGGCGGCACGGGCCTCGGACGGGAGATGGCCGAAGGGTTCCTGAAGCTCGGCGCTGAAGTGCACATATGCGGCCGTCGCGGCGGGGTCTGCGAGGAGACCGCGAAGGCCCTGATGGCGGCCCATGGCGGCAAGATGGTGCCCCATGCCTGCGACATCCGCGTGCCGGACGCGATATCGGAAATGAACGATGAGATCTGGTCGGCG
This sequence comes from uncultured Hyphomonadaceae bacterium, assembly GCA_964472435.1. Lineage (GTDB taxonomy): Bacteria > Pseudomonadota > Alphaproteobacteria > Caulobacterales > Hyphomonadaceae > CAYYNG01. Next base: position 1,436 of record CAYYNG010000362.1, read on the forward strand.
CATGGGCCCCTGACCGGGCTCATAAACAACGCCGCCGGGAATTTCATCTCCCGCACCGAGGACCTCTCGGTCCGAGGGTTCGACGCGATTGCGAACATCGTCTTCCGGGGCTCGTTCTACATGACCCACGACATCGGGACGCGCTGGATCAAGGCCGGCGCGCGGGGGAATGTCGTCTCCATCCTCACCACCTGGGTGTGGAACGGCGGGCCGTTCGTCGTGCCCTCGGCCATGTCGAAAGCCGGCCTTAACGCCATGACCCAGTCCCTCGCCGTCGAATGGGGGCGGTACGGCCTCCGCTTCAACGCCATCGCACCGGGCCCGTTCCCGACGGAAGGCGCCTGGGCCCGCCTGTCGCCGGGCCAGGGAACAGACGCGGAAGGGGCGCGCGACCGCACCGGCAATCCGATGGGCCGGGTCGGCGAAATGCACGAGCTCGTCAATCTCGCCGTCTTTCTGATGGGCCCAGGCGCGGAATATGTGAATGGCCAAACCATCGCCATCGACGGGGCGATCTACAATGCAAGCGGAGGCAACTTCTCCGGTCTTGCGGCCTGGGGCGACGCGGAATGGGAGGCCGCCCGCCAGGCGATCCAATCGACCAACCAGACCGATAAGGCGAAGCGGACGGTTTAGAGGCCGGCGGCTGTCCGAGGCCGCGGACGGCCCCTGGGCGGCGACGGCCGGTGGACCTATTTCGAGGTAAGAGCAATCCGAGGTCTCGCCATGCGCAACTTAATCACCGCCGCCGTCTTCAGCCTCGCCGCTTGCGCGGTCGGGCCGGATTATCGCGCCGCTACGGCCCCGGGAGAGATCGGCTATGTCGACGAGCCCATCGCCAACGCCCCAGGCGCCCACCGGGTGATTTATACAGGCGGCCCGCGCATGGGCCTCCTCCGCGTGCGGGATTTCGCGCTCCAGCGCGCCGCTGAAGTGACGGTGGCCAATGGCGGGGACTGGTTCGCCGTAACCACAGAAGACACCGTGACGACCGAGGACGAGCTGGGCGGCGTAACCGTCGAGGACACGGGCGCGGGCGCCGGGCAGAACTGCGATATCCACGGCTGCACGCCGATCGTCGAAAGCTATCGCGCACACTCGGTCAGCGCGCCAGCCGCCACGAACCGCGTCCACACCGTGATCCTGGAGATCGCCGTCAAAACCGGCGCGGTCCCGAGCGGCGAGGACGAGGCTTACGACGCGCGGGAAGTGCTGGCCTCTATCCGGGGCTAGGGCGTTTTCCGACCAAATCGCACCGCTTGGCCGCTTTGATTTTTCGTCAGGGCTAGGAGCGTGACGTCCGGCGATGCGGGCATCGTCGGACC
>CAYYNG010000363.1:0-2756 GCA_964472435.1 uncultured Hyphomonadaceae bacterium
CGCGCGCCCGCAGCAATCTCAACTCGCCCGGCGTCCGCGGCGAAGCCCGTCCGGGATCGCGTTGGCAAGGGTTTGTCGGCTATCGCGCCGCCTTACTTGCGGCCAAGCGCGACGTGTTCACCACAGCCGGCGTTCAGGACCCGACGGGCGCGGCGGGTCGCGAGATCGGCCACCAGTTCGAAACCCGAATTCGCTACGATCTTCTTCCCGGAAACATCCGGCTTGAGACCGGCGCGGCCTACCTCATTGACGGCGATTTCCTGCAAGATGCGCCGAACGCGCCGGGCGAAGGCGATGTCTTCTATGGCTATGGCCAGGTCACGTTCAGCTTTTGAGCGGCGGCGCGGGTCTGCGCGGTCTGGGCGGGCGCGTTAAAGCGCAAGTCGCAGCAGAAGCCGGCCTGCGACGTAGAGGATCAGCACCGCCGTCAGCCGTTTGATCCAGATCGGCTGGAGGCGCGCTGCGCCCGTCCATGACCCGGCCTGGCCGCCGATCAAGACCGCCAGCGCCAACGGCCAATGGGCGAGAGCGGGCGCCAGCAGATCCGCATCGCCGAGCTTCAGCGCTTGGCCGGCGAGGCCCGATAGCGAGTTCAGCAGAATGAACAGGCAGCAGCCGCCGGCGATCTCGCGCGGCGCGCCCCACCGCGCGAAATAGAGCGCGGGCGCCAAAAAAATGCCGCCGCCGATGCCGACCAGCCCCGAAAGGAGCCCGATCGCGCCGCCGAGGGCGAGGCTCGCCGGCACGGCGAACGGCCGCGCCTCGCCCGGGCCCTCGGCCGGCGCGGGCTGGACGAGGAGGCGCAGCCCCGCGACCAGGAGAGAGCCCCCCAGCAGCCCGACAAAGAGCGTCTCCGAGATTGGAATCCGGCCCCCCAGCCAAGCCGCCGGCACGGATGATGCGAGGAAGGGCGCCATTCGCCGGACGGGCAGCGCGCCTTCTTGGCGGAACCACAAAACGCCGCCGCTGACGACGATGAGATTGCAGGCGAGGGCGATAATCGGGATGAGGCGGTAGTCCGCCCCGCTGAGGACGAGGAGCGCATTATAGGTGGAGCCGCCCCCAAACCCGACGGCCGCATAAAGCGCAGCGGTGACGAGGAAAAGGCCGGCCAGTCCGAGCGGCATGGCGGATCACGCAAAAGGCGCCAGCGGTAAGACCTCGACGGCGTCGCCCGCAGCCCCCGCGGCCGCTTGAACGTCCCGGAACAGGAGCGCATTGCTATACACCAGCGGGCGGATGAGCGAGCTGTCTTGATCCGGTGCGGGCGCCACCGTGAGAACGCCTGCCTCCGAGACCGCGAGTTCAGCCCGCATAAAGTGCACCCGAGGGCCGTTGGCGGCGAGCGGGGCCGCGAGCTTCGCTTTTACGCCCGCGATCGCTGCGCCGGTGATCAGGGGTCTTAAGAACAGATGGGCGCAAACGAAGGCTGAAGCCGGATTGCCGGGCAGGCCGAGCACCCGTTGGGTCTCTCGCGTGGAAAACCACGTCGGTTTGCCGGGCCGGACGGCCACTTTCTCGAAAACCGGTTCAAAACCGAGGCCGGCGAAGGCGGGGCGCATATGGTCGTGAGCGCCGACAGACGCCCCGCCGATGGGGAGGAAGATGTCGATGTCTTCGGCGGCGCGGACGCGCTGTTGGATCGCCGCGATGGAGTCCGCGGCGATGCCAAGATCCACCGCTTCGCCGCCCCATTCGGCGATCAGCGCGGCGAGGGCGACCGGGTTCGAATTCACAACATCGCCGGGGCCGAGCGCGCCGCCGGGCGGCTTCAGCTCGTCGCCGTTCGCGAGGAGGCCGACCCGTAGCCGTTTCCAAACCGCAACCTCGGCGACATTCCCAGACGCCGCGAGCGCGAGTTCGGCCGGCCCGAGGCGGACACCTTCGGAAAGCAGCGCGTCGCCCGCGTCGAAGTCCATCGCCCGCGGGCGGACGAATTCGGGAGCCTTATACCCCGCCTCGCAGACGACCATGTCGCCCTCGCGCCGGGTTTGTTCTTGGATTACGATATGATCGGCGCCGTCGGGCAGCTCGGCGCCTGTGAAGATGCGCACGGCCTCGCCCGCGCCGAGAGCCCCCGCAAACGGTTTGCCGGCCGGCGCCTCGCCGATGACGCGCAGCTCGCGCCCCTCCGCCCTCACATCGTCGAGCCGCACGGCGTAGCCGTCCATCGCAGACACGGCTGCAGCCGGTCGCGGGATCGCAGCGATGACAGGTTCTGCGAGCCGCCGCCCGTAGGCCGTTTCGATGGGCGCACGCTCATGCTCCAGCGGCGGCCGGTGAGCCATTAGCCGGTCCAAGGCGTCTTGATAACTCAGAAGACCCGTCATGCCGGTCCGCGCCGATAGTCGCCGCTCTCGCCGCCGGACTTCTCGAGAAGCTTCACGTCGCTGATGACCATGTCCTTATCGATCGCCTTCAACATGTCGTAGACGGTGAGGCAGGCCGCGCTCACGGCTGTCAGCGCCTCCATCTCAACGCCTGTGCGCCCGGTGGTTTTCACGCGCGCAGTGACGATCAGGGCCGGCGCATCATCGGCCTTGGCGATCTCGACCTTCACGCCCGTAAGGGGCAGCGGGTGGCAGAGCGGGATCAGATCCGCCGTCCGCTTCGCACCCATGATGCCGGCGAGTTCGGCGATGGCGATCGGATCGCCCTTCTTCGTCTCGCGGCCCCACGCCGCGGCCAGGGTTTCGCGTCGCATCTCGATCCGGCCGCTCGCAACAAGGTCCTGGACGAGCGTGGGGTCGATCCCT
>CAYYNG010000364.1:0-2748 GCA_964472435.1 uncultured Hyphomonadaceae bacterium
TCCCAGTCCGCATCCATTTCCTCGGCAAGCATCTGGGCCATGGCGGTAAAGACGCCCTGGCCCATTTCCGAGTGGGGCACTATGGCGGTGACGGTGTTGTCTTGGGAGAGCTTGACCCAGACATTGACGAGGGTTTCGCCTTCGCCGGCCACCATCGATGCGAGTTTCGGCGCGCGATGGCCCTCGCGCATCGCAACGCCCACGGTGAAGGCGCCGCCGGTTGCGACGCCCGCCGCGATGAAGCCTCTGCGCGTCCACTTACCCATTGTCAGATCCCTCCGAAACCGGCGCCGCTGTTTGAGCGGCGGCCGTTTTAATCGCGGCGCGGATGCGCCCATAGGCGCCGCACCGGCAGATGTTTCCCCGCATGGCGGCGTCGATATCGCCATCGGTGGGGTCGGGATTTCGGCTCAGGAGCGCCAGGGCCGACATGATCTGGCCGGACTGGCAGTAGCCGCATTGTGGGACTTGATGGTTGATCCAAGCCTGCTGGACGGCGTGCAGCCGTCCGTCCGCCGCGGCGACGCCTTCGATCGTCGTCACCTCTGCGCCGTCGGCGAAGCCGAGCGGGATCGAGCAGGATCGCACCGGCGCGCCGTTCACATGCACGGTGCAGGCCCCGCACTGCGCGATGCCGCAGCCGAACTTCGTGCCGGGAAGACCCAACGTCTCCCGGATCACCCATAAGAGGGGCATGTCGGGGTCGGCGTCCACGGTCCTCGTCTCGCCGTTCACGATCAATGTCGTCATTCGTCACCTCCCGGTGTTATCGACGCCAGAAAGATCGACGTCACATCCGTCACGCTACGCCTGAAATCAGTCCTCGATGTCGCCGTCGTCTTCGATCCAAGAAAGGATTTCTTCAATCCGATGATCGAGGCCATGAGCAGCTCGACGAACGCTCTCGGCGTCATCTGGCGCGCTCCGAAACGCGCCTCGCCCCTCGCCAGGGCGTCCGCGACCGCGCCGGCGAGATGGTCGATCAGTCGATCATAGCCGGCCTTCATATCGTCGGCCGCGATGCTCTGACTAAGGTCCATCAGCTCCGCGCCATGGGGCGATGCCGCGACGGGCTCGTAATAGATGCGCTCATAGGCGAGGAGGGCGCGGGCGAACCGCTCGCCGAGCGGCGCCGCCTTTGAAAGCTCCGCAACCGCCCCGTCGATCGCCGCGTTCTGTCGGGATGCGGCGAGCTGGCGAAAGAGGTCCTCTTTGTTCTCGAACATCAAATAAAGCGCGGGGCGCGACACGCCGGCCGCTTCGGCGATGTCGTTCATCGACGTGCGGCGGAAGCCGTACTGAGAGAACACATCCGCCGCCGCGTTGAACACCGCCAGTCGCTTTTCGTCTTGTTGCATCGGCTGACATGCTGACACTTGACGTCGAAAACGTCAACAAACCGACGCCCTCGGGACGGCGCGGCGACCTCGCGCCCCGCACCGACCGCCTAGGAGGATCGGCGAAATGCGCCTAAAACGCCGCGATCTTCTTGCCTTATAGGGGAGCCGCAATGGCCTTGCTGATCCTTGGACTCGCTGTGTTTTTCATTCCGCACCTCTATTCCGCTTTCCGGCCGCGCCTGGCGGGAGCGGGCCTGCCGGGCCAGGTCGGCGCCGTCCCTTATAAAGTGCTTTACTCCATCGTCTCGCTGGCCGGGTTCGTGTTGATCATTCAGGGCTATGGCGAGGCCCGCGCGGGGGAGGCCGTTTTCGCCCCGCCGACCTGGGCGCGCCACCTCAACCTACTTCTCATGTGGCCTGCTTTCATCCTGCTGATCAGCTCGAACGGCCCCGTCGGCCACATTAAAAAGGCCGTGCGGCACCCGATGCTCGTCGCTGTGAAGATCTGGGCCGTGGGGCACCTCGTCGCCAATTGGGGCCAGGCTTCGGCGATGGTGCTCTTCGGCGCGTTCCTCGCATATGCGGTCGTCGATCGGATCGCGGTCAAGCGCCGGGGCGACCTCGGCCCCGGTCCCGATATCGAGCCGAAGCTTTCCGCCGATATCGTCGCCGTGGTCGTCGGCACGATTGCTTACGCCGCCTTCGCGTTCTACCTCCACCCGATCTTGTTCGGCGTCCGCGCCATCGTGTGACCGGAGGGGCTATGTCCGCCCAAATCCAGACCCGCCGTAAAACCGTGACCGACATCGCCGCGTGCAAGGGCGGCGAGCCGCTCGTCTGCCTCACCGCTTACACCGCGCCGATGGCCGAACTCCTCGATCCGCTATGCGATGTGATCTTGGTGGGCGATAGCGTCGGCATGGTTGTTCATGGCATGCCCTCCACCGTCGGCGTCACGTTGGAGATGATGATCCTCCACGGCCAAGCGGTGATGCGCGGTGCGCGGCAAGCCTTCGTGGTCGTCGACATGCCGTTCGGCTCCTATGAGACCAATCCAGACCAGGCGTTCCAGAACGCCGCGCGCGTGATGCAGGAAACGGGCTGCCAGGCCGTGAAGATCGAGAGCGGGCGTTATGCCGCCGAGCAGATCCGGCATCTCGTCGAACGCGGCGTTCCGGTCATGGGCCATGTCGGTCTTCGCCCGCAGGCCGTGAACGTCGATGGCGGGTTCCGGGTGAAGGGAAAAACCCTAGAAGGTTGGACGAAGGCCCTCGACGAGGCGGTCGCCGCGGACGAGGCCGGCGCCTTCGCCATCGTGGTGGAAGGCGTCGCCGAGGCGCTCGCCGGCGAGATCACCAAGACCGTCTCTTGCCCGACCATCGGCATCGGGGCCTCGGCCGCCTGCGAC
>CAYYNG010000365.1:0-2744 GCA_964472435.1 uncultured Hyphomonadaceae bacterium
GCGGCGATGCGGACGGCGCGCTGGTCGGGTCCGTGACATTGGACGCCGCCGGCTATTCGGACTTCGCCTACATTCTGCCGGCGGCGCGCGGGCGGGGTCTGTTCCGCCGGCTCTACCTGCCTTTGGAAGCCGAATTCGCGGCCGGGGGCGTCAGAGCCTTCTCAACCCATACCAGCCTCATGGCGCGGCCGGCCTACGCGTCCGTCGGGTTCTCGGTCGTAAAACCCGAAACGGTCGAGATCCGCGACCAGCGCTTCGACCGTTTCGAAATGGTGAAGACGCTTTAACCCGACGTCCCCGCGGCCTCCGCAGCGATGCCAGCGAGCGCGTTCGTCATGTTGATGCGAACCTGATCGAGGCTGTCGACGCCGTATTCGGCGAAGACGCGTACCATGTTCGGCGTCGCGACATAGGTCTTGCCGGCGTCTTCGTAGACCAGGGCCTTCAGCGGCAGGTCGAGGCCGAATTGGCGGTTGGCCTGCATAACCGGCGTTCCGCCGCGGGGGTTGCCGAAAATGTAGAGTTTCGTTGCGCCGAGCGGAAGGTCGACGCTTTCCGCACCAGCGCCATGATCGACCACGGTGAAGAGGTTGAAGCCGCGGGAGGCGATCGCAGCGGCGAGGCGGCGGTCGGTCTCAGCGAAGTCGTACTCGCTTTCAACGACGATGCGGGCGGCGGGCGCAGTGGCGGTCAAGGGGGTGTTCTCCTGGGAGGTCGCGGTGGCGCACGCGCCAAGAAGCGTGAGCGGAACGGCGAGGGCGGCGAGGGTTTTCATAGACTTTGCTCCAGTGGAGTGATGAGGTGAGAACTACGGAGAGACGGGCCCGCGCAAGCGGCGCGGCATCACGATCTCGCGAGGCGACGTTGGAGCGCAAGCCTCGCGCGGCTAGAGCGAACCGGGCAGCGGCAGGGGAGGCGGCGATGGCGAATACGCCGATCACGGATCAGTCGAAAGCGGGGTTCGAGCCGGTCGCCGAGGCGTTTCGCAAGAATTTTGACGACGGTCTCGAACTCGGAGCGGGTTTCGCAGCTTATCTCGACGGCGAGCTGATCGTCGATCTTCATGGCGGCTGGTTTGATAAGAAAGAGACGGTTCCCTGGGCCGCCGACACGATTGCGCCGGTTTATTCGACCAGCAAGGCGATCGCGGCGCTTGTGGTGGCGCACCTTCTCGATCGCAACGACGCCGACTACGATACGCCCGTCGCTGAAATCTGGCCTGAATTCGGGGTCCATGGGAAGGACAAGGTCTCGATCGGCCAAGCGCTCTCCCACCAGGCGGGCGTTCCGGGGTTCAAAGATCCGATCGATCCGGCGCTATGGCTCGACCCCCCCGCGCTCGCGGCGGCGCTTGCGGCGCTAGAACCAATGTGGCCGCCGGGCGAGGGCGCGGGCTACCACCCTCTCACCTGGGGCTATATCGCCGGCGAAGTGGCGCGGCGGCTTTCCGGCCGGTCGCTTGGCACGGTTCTGCGCGAGGTGTTCACGAATGCCGATGGCGAGGATCCCGCCACGGAAGTGATTGATTTCCGCATTGGCACACCGCGCCGGGAGCATCACCGCGTCGCTGAAATGAAGCGGCCAATGGAACTGCCTGACCTCAGCAATCTCAACCAGTTCCGTCGCGTCTCCTTTCTCACCAAGTGGGCGGCGCCGGATCGCAGCGGGCCGGAATGGCGTGAGGCCGAAATGCCCTCTGCGAACGGCCACGGCAACGCCCGCTCGGTCGCGCGGCTCTATTCCATCTACGCCCAGGGCGGGCGGCTCGGCGACCGGGAGATGGTGAGTCCTGAGACCTTTGCGGAGCTGACAAAGCCCTGGGCCTCGGGCCCCGATCGCGTGCTGCCTTACGAGATGACCTTCGGGGCCGGGGTGATGCTGAATACCGATGGGATCTATGGGCCCAACCGAGCAACCCTCGCCCATGCCGGCTGGGGCGGCTGCATGGCGTTCGGCGATCCGGACCGGGGGCTTTCGGCGGCCTATGTGATGAACCGACAAACGAATGCCCTGCAAGGGGACGTTCGCGCCAAGCGTCTGATCGACGCGCTCTATGGCTGTTTCTAAGCTCTCAGGAACCGCGGCGCTTCGCCCGGCGTAAGGACGACGGCCGTGAGCGGGCCGCCGAAGACCGCGCCAGTGTCTTACCATTCCTGGCATGGGGATTGCTCCGATTGGCGCGATGGTTCTGTCACCATCTGCAAGCGGTTCTACTCTACAGCCCGGCGCCGGATTTGGCCGCCGGGTCTTTTTTTGCAGCATCAGGTGCCCGGCAGCGGCCGTCCGGCACGGCGCGCACCGACAATGCTGTCCATGGAGAACAGAACCAGCGCCGTCCAAATCAGCGCAAAGGCCACCGCATGCGTCCAGCCGAACGCTTCGCCGAATGCGAGGGCGAGCACGAACTGGATCGTCGGGCCGAGATACTGCATCATGCCGATGGTGGAGAGCCGCAGGCGTTTCGCCGCAAGCGCAAAAAGGATCAGCGGCGTCTCCGTGATCGGCCCCGCGGCGATGATCAGCGGGATATCCCATCCGCCCTCGCCATAGAGCGCGAAGCCATCGCGGGCGAGGCCGAAAAGCCAGAGCCCCGCGATGGGGAAGAGGATCGCGGTTTCGACCACGAAACCGACCCGGCCATCCACGGCCACCTGCTTCCGAATGATCGAGTAGAAAGCGAAGGAGAAGCAGAGAACCAGCGACACCCTGGGAACGGCGCCCAGCGCCGCGGCCATGACGGCGAC
>CAYYNG010000366.1:0-2726 GCA_964472435.1 uncultured Hyphomonadaceae bacterium
CCCCCGAGAGGTCGCCCTGCCACAGTCTCCCCGCCTTCCCTTGATCTTCGCCGCGGCCGCGGCCGCGCTCGCCGCACCGGCCGCCCTTGCCCAGGACGCGGCGCCCACCCCCGTAAGCACCGTCGAGGCGTCGGGCGACGCCTTCGCAGATTTCGGCCGCTACACGGACGGCAGCGACCTCGTCCCGGAATACCAGCCGATGCGGAGTTTCTTCTCTGCCTATGGCGGCGAAAGCGGCCGCCGCTATGGCATCGCCTATGAAGAGATGGGCGATCGCGGGAAGAACTTCCTCGAGGCCTACATCACCTATCTCGGCGGGATTTCTCCCCAGGTGATGACAAAAGACAATCAGCTCGCCTACTGGATCAACTTGCACAATGTGCTTGTCATCGACGCGATGAGCGAGGTGCGTCGCCGGCGGAATATCGAAGACGGCCGTGGCGGAGCGACGCCAGGGCCCATGTGGACGGCCAAGCGGGTCACCGTGAACGGCGTCGAGCTTTCGATTGATGACATCGAACGCCGGGTGATCATGGCCCATTGGGACAATCCGAACGTGCTTTACGGGCTCTACCAGGGCGCACGCGGCGGGCCGGAGCTACAGGACGCGCCGTTCGAAGGCGCAACGATCACGGCCACGCTTGAAGAGATCGGCCGCGATTATGTCGGATCCCGCGCTGGATTGCGCACGGGGCGCGGCGGCGTGCGCGCCTCTGCCCTCTATGACTGGTACAGCCAAGAGCTGTTCGGCGGAGACGACGCCCAGCTGCTCGGCCACCTCGCCAGCCTCTCAGGCGGCCGCACCGCCGGTCGGCTCGCCGAAGCGACGACGGTTTCATTCCAGGACTTCAATTATCGTGGCGATGAATACGTCATCCGACAACAAACTCCGCCGGGCGCGTTTTCGGGCGGCGGCGGCGGCGCGCCCATCGGCGGCGGTGGCGGCGGCAGCGGCTCCTAAGGGGCCGGCATGGGGCGGACGGTCCGTGTGCCTGTGATCGGCGGGATCGACCGCGGGGACCTTGCGCTCGGCGCCGTCGCGGGGGGCGTCATCGCCGCGCACCTCGCCCTTGCGATGTTGTCTTGGTGGTTTCCCTACGGCGGCGATCCGCGGTTTGCCCCGACGCACGCTTATTTGGCTCTCGCCGCGCCTGCGGGGGCCGCCATCCCCGCGCTTATCGTCCTGCTGCCGAGGCTCGGCCCAAGCCGGGCCCGGCTTCTGGCTGTATTCGCGGTGGGCGCACTTCTGCGCCTTGTCCTCTTTGCGTCCACGCCGGTTTTGGAGGACGATTGGCACAGATACGCATGGGACGGCGCTGTCCTCGCCGAAGGGGTCGATCCCTATGCGTACGCGCCCGCGGACGCCGCCTATAGCGATCCGCTGGGTGAGCCGATCCCGATCAGCGACGATCCGGATCTCGCGAAGCTGCAGGCCCTGGCCGACGAAAATTACAGCCATTATCTCAGGATAAATTACCCATTCATCAAGACGATCTACCCGCCCATCGCCCAGGCGGCGTTTCTCCTGAGCCATAAGATCGCGCCGTTCGATTTCACGGCGTGGCGACTTGTTCTGCTGGCCGCAGACCTTTTGGCTTTCGGCCTCCTCCTCGCCGCGTTGACGGCCTTCGGTCGGAATCCGCTTTGGTCGGCGCTTTATTGGTGGAACCCGGTGGTCGTTCTTCAAGCGTTCAACGCGGGGCACATGGATGTGCTTGTCGTGCCTTTTCTCATCGGGGCGATGCTTGCGGCCTATCGCGCCCGACCCGCGATGGCCGGAGCGCTGATCGCCGGCGCTGCAGCTGTGAAGCTGTGGCCCCTTATCTTGGCGCCGGCTCTCGCCCGCCCGTTTCTCTCAAATCCCGGTGCGCTCGCGCGGCTCGCCCTGGGCGGCGCCCTCGTCGTTCCGCTGCTCGCCCCGCAGATCCTTACGGCCCTCGATCCGATCGAGACGGTCGACGCGTCGACCGGGCTGGTCGCCTATTCCGAAGGCTGGCGTCGCAACGCGTTTCTGTTCGCAGTCATCGCAGACGGTTTCTTCGGGTGGATGGCCGACCCGGGCGGGGCCGCACGCCTCTTTGTGGCCGCGCTGGTTTCCGTCGTCGCCGTCGTCGCGGCGCTCCGCTCGCCCAAGGACGGATCAGGCCTGCCAGCCGCCATGGCCTTGGCGACCGGGGCGCTTTTGTTCCTCTCGCCGACGGGATATCCCTGGTACGGCATCTGGCTGTTCGCCTTTCTGCCCTTCGTCCCGGCCCGCGGGGTGGCGCTCATCGCCGTCACCGCGCCGCTCTACTACACCCGCTTCACCCTTGGCGATGATCATCCGCTCTATGTCGGATTGATCGTGCCGTTCGCCTTCGGCCTGCCGCTGGCCGTCCTCGCCTTCGACGCGTTTCAGCAAAGGAGCCGGCGTCATGTCTTCGCCTGAGCCCCGCGGGCCTTTCGCCGTTTGCATCATCCCCGCGCTGAACGAGGCGCGTGTCATTGGACAAGTCGTCGAGGGGATCAGGCCGCACGTTGATCGCGTCATCGTCGCTGATAATGGATCCTCCGACCGGACAGGAGAGATCGCAGCCGCTGCGGGCGCCGATGTGGTCCACGTCCCCGTCGCCGGCTACGGCCGCGCCTGTTTGGCGGGCGTCGCCGCGGCGGGCGCCGCCGCCGCCCGGCGCGAGATCGGCGGGGGGGGCTCGGCCGGGCCCGGCGATGCGCCGGCATTGCTGGCG
>CAYYNG010000367.1:0-2723 GCA_964472435.1 uncultured Hyphomonadaceae bacterium
CCGCCACCATCGTGATGCCAGTGACGACGCCGTTCAACAAAGTCCAGCACACCCGCGAGTTCGGCGCCCGGGGGCTGTTGGAGGGCGAGACCTTAGACGAAGCGTCCGTCTACGCCGCGACGGTGCGCGCCCGGGACGGGCTGACCTTCATCCATCCGTTCAACGATCTCGACATCATCGCCGGCCAAGGCACGATCGCCCTTGAAATGCTGGAGGCGGATCCGGGCTTTGACGCGCTGGTCGTGCCGATCGGCGGCGGGGGGCTGATCAGCGGGATGGCCACGGCGGCGAAGGCGCTCAGGCCCGATTTGAAGATGATCGGGGTCCAGGCGTCGATGTATCCGAGCATGCACGCCGTCCTGCAGGGCAATGCTCCGACGACCGGCGGGGCGACGATTGCGGAAGGCATCGCCGTTAAGAAAGCGGGCGAGCTGACCGCGGCGATCGTGCGAGAGACGGTCGACGAGGTCCTGCTCGTCGAGGAGGAGCACCTCGAGCGCGCGATCACCCTCTTCGCCGATGTGGAGAAAACCGTGGCCGAGGGGGCGGGCGCGGCCGGCCTCGCCGCGCTTTTGGCGCATCCGGCCAAGTTCTCAGGCAAGCGCATCGGTCTTGTCCTCTGCGGCGGCAATATCGACACGCGGCTGCTTGCGTCGGTGCTCACCCGCGCGCTGGTGCGGGAGAAACGCCTCACCAATATCCGGATCATCGGCGATGACCGGCCGGGCCTCCTCGCCCACGTCTCCAAGCTTATCGGCGATTGCGGCGCGAACATCATGGAGGTGGCCCACAATCGCATCGCGCTCGACGTGCCGGCCAAGGGGGCCGAATTCGACATTCTGATCGAAACCCGCGACGCCCAGCACACCCACGAAGTCATGGACGTTCTGGCCCAGGCGGGTTATCCGCCGCGGCCTTTGGGCGGGTGACACGGGAGGCGAGGCGGCCTAGACGGGGCGCTTAGCCGATCGGAGACCTTCGCATGTCCCTCCGCTTTTCCTTCGCCGCCGCCGCCGCGGCCCTTTTCGTCGCCGCCTGCGGTTCGGAGGCGCCTGAGCCTGCCGAGACCGAGACGGCCGCAACTGAAAGCCCTGAACAATTGCCTGATATCTTCGCTGAGTACGTGCCTTGGGACGGAACCGCCGACGGCGTCCAAACCACCGAGTCCGGCCTTCAATACGTTGTCTTGAGAGCCGCCGAGGGCGACGCGGAGGGCCCCGCCTCGCCGCGCGACCGGGTGACGGTGATGTATGACGGCCGCATCGCAAGCTCGGGCCAGAAGTTCGACAGCTCGTACGATCGCGGATCGCCGGCGACGTTCGGCCTCAACCAGGTGATCAGCGGCTGGACCGAAGGGCTGCAGCTGATGAAGGAGGGCGAAGAGTTTCTGTTCTTCATCCCGTCCGAGCTCGGCTACGGCCAGAACCCGCGCCCCGGCGGCGTGATCCAACCCGGCGACGACCTGCTCTTCCGAGTCGAATTGCAAAGCGTGCAGCTCGCGCCGGAGCCGAAGGTGAGCAACAGCGAGGCTTGGGCGGCCTACACGCCGTGGAACAGCGACAATCCAGACATCGTCGCGGCGGAAGACGGTGTTGAATATGTCGTGCTCGACGCCGGACGCGACAATCCCGAGACGCCGGAGCCGGCCGATACGGTGGTCGTCTATTACGAGGGCCGGCTCGCCGAGACCGGAGACAAGTTCGACAGCGCCTATGATCGCGGCCAGCCCGCCCTCTTTCCGGCCGGCGGACTCATCCCGGGCTTCACCCAAGCGCTCCTCACCATGCGCCGCGGGGAGAGCCGCCTCGTCTATATTCCCGCCGCCGAGGCCTATGGCCCGGGCGGCACGCCGGACGGAACGATCCCGCCCAACGCCGACCTGATCTTCGAGATCGAGCTCCAGGACATTTTGAAAGCCGGCTAGCGGCCGGCTAATCCGCGCTCGGCGGCACGGTCATTCCCTTGGCCACCGCCGGGCGCGCGCCGACCCGGTCGTGCCAAGCCGACACATTGTCGAAGCTCGCGCCGGTCATGGCCTTTACCGGATCAAGGGCCGCGACGGACCAGGGATAGATCGCCATATCGGCGATCGAGTAATCCCCGGCCACATAGTCCGCGTCGCTGAGCCGCTTTTCGAGCACGCGGTAGAGCCGTAGGCTTTCATTCGTGAAGCGTTCGATCGCATAGGGCGACTTCTGATCCGCCGAGCGGGCGAAGTGGCCGAGCTGACCGAGCATCGGGCCGAAACCGGCGACTTGCCATGCAAGCCATTCCAACGTCTTAGCGCGCGCCGCGCCAGACGCGGGCAGGAACTCGCCGGACTTTTCGGCGAGATAGATCAAGATCGCGCCGGATTCGAAGACGCTCACGCCGGTCTCCGCATCGACGATCGCGGGGATCTTGTTATTCGGGCTGATCTCTAGAAAGCGCTCGGAGAATTGTTCGTCCGCCCCGATATCGATGGGCTTGACGGTGTAAGGCAGGCCCGTTTCCTCGAGCATGATGGCGATCTTTCGCCCGTTCGGCGTCGTCCAGGTGTAAAAATCGATCATTGGTGCGCTCCCTTCAGCTGTGCCCAGACAGTTGGGCGCATCGGCCGCGCGGGTTCAAGCACCTCGTGTTGGTCGACAACAAACGCGCCGCGATCTACATCTAGGCCGCAGATCGGTAATCCCAGGAACACCCCATGCCCCTTACCGCGGACACCCTCGCGGCCGTCGCTC
>CAYYNG010000368.1:0-2723 GCA_964472435.1 uncultured Hyphomonadaceae bacterium
ACAAGCGTCCGCCTCTGGATCAAACACTTTGTCAACAGCGCCTAGGGGTTGCGCGCATTTTGCGGTCCGTCATCGCAGGGATTATGATCCGAGCCAAAGTGCGCCGCTCGCTCGTCCGTCTCGCTGCGAACTTGATTGGCATCGCCTCATGGATCGCCGGCGCCTCGATCGCTATCACGATCATCTTTCCATCGGTGACCCCGGCGCAATTGATCGCAGGCCTGGGGCTGACATCGGTCGCCATCGGCTTTGCATTTAAGGACGTCTTCGAAAACTTCCTCGCCGGTGTGATCATTCTTTTCCGTCGAAAGATGCGTATCGGCGACATCATCGAATGCGATCGCGTTTACGGCGAAGTTGAAGACATTTCGGTCCGGGAGACGCATGTTCGAAAACCGAGCGGCGAACTGGTGATCGCGCCAAACGCCCATCTCTTTAAGAATCCTCTGGAAATCAAAACCGACGAA
Organism: uncultured Hyphomonadaceae bacterium; assembly: GCA_964472435.1. Taxonomy (GTDB): domain Bacteria; phylum Pseudomonadota; class Alphaproteobacteria; order Caulobacterales; family Hyphomonadaceae; genus CAYYNG01. The sequence goes on from CAYYNG010000368.1 coordinate 468, forward strand.
GCGCGGATCCGCCAAGAGCTCACCGTAGGCGTCGATTACGATACTGACCTGGGCGACGTGGAGGCCGTGCTGGCCGAGGTGTTGGCGCATGCGAACACCGTCGCGGCCGATCCTGCTCCCGAAGTCGCGTGCGTGGCCTTCGGCGGCTCAAGTATCGACTTCAAGCTTTTATGGTGGGCTAAGAGTGATCCGCGCTCCCAGCGCCGGTCCTATCACGATGTTGCGCTGGCTGTGAAAGCCGCCTTCGACGAGCGCGGCGTCTCGATTCCGTTCCCGCAAACAACCCTGTCTTTCCGCGACGGCGCAACACCGATTGCGTTTGAAGCGCCCGATCGCGCCGCGAACGACGCCGCCGAGTAGGACGGCCGGAACGCGAAGGGGCGCGTTCCCCGCTTCGGCCGGGCGGCGAACTGGCCGCGGCATCCTTAAAGCGGTCGATCGTCCTTATCGATCAAGATTCGCCTTGCGGCCCCGTCGGGATCCTCGAATTGATTGGTGCGCACTGCCCACATGAATGCGGCGAGCCCCATGGTCCCGAGGACCAGCGCGATTGGGATCAGCAGCAACAGTCCCGTCATTTGGAGTCGTCTTCCATAAAATTCAGCCGCATCGCATTCAGCGTCACTAACAAAGATGAGGCTGACATCGCAATCGCTGCAACAAGCGGCGTGACATTGCCGCTCACCGCGATCGGGACGGCGATTAGATTGTATCCGGCCGCCAGAGCGAAGTTTTGGACCATCACCCGCCGGGCGGCGACAGCGGCGCCAATCGTGGTCAAAACCCCGCCCAGGCCGGGCGTTGCATAAACCGCATCCGCTGCGGATTGACTGGCGTCCATGGCGCCGCCTGGGGCCAGCGAGGCGTGGGCGAGCGATAAGGCGCCTGTGTCGTTCAGCCCGTCGCCGACCATGAGCGTTTTCTTCCCGGCGTCCCGTAACGTCTCAAGCCGCGCCGCCTTCTGCGTCGGGCGAACGCCGGCCCGCCATGTTTCAACGCCGAGCGTCTGCGCGGCAGCAGCCACCGCCGGCGCCCGATCCCCGGAGAGGATTTCGGCTGAGAGGCCGCGACGCCGGAGCTTTGCAATCGTCTCGGCTGCATCGGCGTGGAGGGCGTCTTCAAAATCAAAGCGGATCGGCGTTTCCGCACCGAGTGTAAACCACAGTTGCAACCCGAGGGCTTTCTTGCCGGGTTCCGCACGGGTCCATTCGGCCGAGCCCAGCCGGGCGGTGCGGCCCCCCACCGCGCCTTCAAGGCCGAGCCCGGGACGTTCAATGATGTTTTCCGCGAGCGGGCCAGGCCCCGCCGCGGCCGCGAGCGCACGGGAGAGGGGGTGGCGGCTCGCGCGGGCGAGCTGTGCTGCACGTTGCAGCGCTTCGGTCGTCCACGCGCCCGGCAGGAGGCGAGGGGCCCCGAGGGTGAGCGTGCCCGTCTTGTCGAACACGACGTGGTCGCAGGCCGCCAAGCGCTCGAGGGCGTCGCCTGAACGCAAATAAACGCCGGCACGAAACAGACGGCCCGCGGCGACGACTTGGGCGACCGGCGCCGCGAGGCCAAGGGCGCAGGGGCATGTGATGATCAAGGTCGATGCAGCGACCAAGACCGCTTCCCGCAGTCCGGCTCCGGCGATCAGCCAGCCAATCGCAGCCAGCGCAGCGGTCGTGTGAACGAATGGAACGTAGAACCGCGTCGCGCGGTCGGCGATCCGGCGATAGCGGGACTTCTGCTGCTCGCCCGCCTCGAGCATGCGCGAAATGTCGGCGAGGAGGCTGTCGGCGGCGGGCGCGATCACCCGGCCCGTCACCCCCTCGCCGACCGCGTAGTGCCCTCGCTCCTGTTCGGCTTGGCTCATCCCCACGCTGGCCACGATCTGCAGGCGATCCCGCACCGAGTCCATCACTACTAAAGATGCCCGCTCAATGGGCATCCGCTCGCTCATGAGCGTCATCGCTCGCTGAAACACCAGGCTCAGCTCCGATGAGTCGCCAAGGACTCGGCTGTTCTGCTCCAGCGTGTCTATTTCTTGCTCATAACGCTCCATGGGCGCTCAATTTTTAGTCATTCGTGCCCGCTTAGCAAGCAGCATCTGGTCGCTGCGCGTAAGTCACGCCAGCTATCGAGCTCATTTGAGGATGCATGATCAGCATTTAAATGAATTAAAGAAAATGACTTAAAAATGACATTAGGCCTCACGGGCCATGCATGTGCGCCGCTCTTTGGCCTTGGCCCTCGAGGTGGCTGAGTTTGGCTTGCCCA
>CAYYNG010000369.1:0-2720 GCA_964472435.1 uncultured Hyphomonadaceae bacterium
GTTCCAGTCGATCGACTCCGCCACAGCCGCCGCGTGGTCGGGCGGTGGCGTAAGTTGCGCGAACTCATCGACCGGGAGCGCGCAGACAATGACGTCGAATTCAGTTTGCGTGTCGGCGGTCTGAATGACGGGCCGCTCGCCGGTTCGATCGACCGCGGTTACGCGGGCGCCTGTACGGACGTCGAAGTCCTTGGCCAGGCGCCGCCAAAATTCGCCCCAGCCATCGATCGGCATTTTCAACTGTTTAAAGACACCGGTGATGATCAGATCCATATCGTTCCAACGCAGCGCTTGGACCGTCGATGTCTCGTCGACAAAGCCGTACGCAATCCCGGTCAAAGACCGGTGCATGAACCGTTCGATTTTGCCGAGATTACGTTTGCGAAGCCACGTTTCGACTGGAAGGGAAGCTTCCTGGATCGCCCAATCCGGTATCGACGGCCGAGAGAGCGCCTTTTCAAGACGAGCTTTCGCCCGCCAGTACTGCAACATCTGCGTGGCAAGCGGCGGTCCGTCTCCGGCGCGAAAATATGCGACGAAATCGGCGTCATCGAAGCGCTGTTCGCCGAGCGTGGACATTGGCATGCCCAGTTCTTTCATCCATTGGTTGGTGACGCGATGCGCGTAGGTCGCATAGCACGTGCCCATCTCGACTACAGCCTCGCCGTGATAGACCGTGTACGACTTTCCGCCGACGCGCGTATTGGCTTCAAAAACAGTTATGTCGCCATAGCCGAGGTCACGCAGAAGACGAGCGAGGCTAAGGCCCGCCGGGCCGCCGCCGACGATACCGATGGACAAACTTTGAGACACCTACTCAGGACTCCGAACTTCGCGCGGCACCTAGCGAACCTGCAACCATTGGTCTAGGATACGGAAGCACCTAGAAGCCGCTGATCTGCAATTCGCACTGCAGATTAGAGCGTGACCGCAACAAATGCCGTTTCTTCCTTCCCGCATTGTTAAGTCTTTGCTGGTAATGGTGGACTATGGCCGCGCCGGACACCGTCTTCGTTAGTTTGCGGAACCTTTTCAAACCGCTTCGCGATCCTCAAACGGATCTCGACAACGACATATTCCGCGAGCAACAGCAGCTTGTGGTAAGTCAATGCCTACCCATGGGTGTTGTCAATATCGTCAATGGGGCGATTATCGCGTTTGCGGCTGCGTCTGCCGCGCCTTTGTGGAAAACTCTGGTCTGGTACACTCCGATCCTGCTCTTCGGGCTTGCTCAGATCCATGCGCATAACCGTTTCCAGGGCCGAACCCTCCCTCAGCGTGTCAGCGGGCGCTTTCTCAGAAAATTAGAGTGGACCTCGATCATCATGGGCGGCGTTTGGGGCTCCGCTATCTATTTTTTGACGAGCGGGACGAGCGGCGCCCTCACGAACTTTCTCACAATGATGCAGGTCGGCATGGCAGCGGGGGTGACAAGCCTGCTTACCCCGCTCCCGCGAGTCGTCATGCGCTATTCTGCAATGACGCTGGCTCCAATCACCATCGTACACATCATCGAACCGAGCCAATTCTCAGTGGCGATTGCCAGTCTAAACCTAATGCTTTTAGGGGCCTTGATTGCCAGCAGCATGAACAGTTTCAATCAATTGCATCGGGGTGTTGTTGGACGTCACATTGTCGATGAAGCAAAGCGCAACCTACTCGACGCCATCAGTTCGCTGAACGACGCTTTCTCTTTGCGGGATGCGGAAGGGCGGATCGTTCTCAAAAACGAGCGCTACACCGAATGGTTCGGGGACGACCGCGAGGACTGGGACCACGACCGCGACGACCACGTTCAGATGGTCAACAGCCGTTGGTTGATGCGCTCGGTGCGACCAACCGCCATGGGCGGCCAGGTCTGCATCCATACGGACGTCACGCGCCTTAAGAACCGTGAACGCGAGCTGATCGCCGCCCGCGCCGAAGCCGAAGCGGCGGCCGCCGCCAAGACCCGTTTTCTCTCGACAATGAGCCACGAGCTGCGAACGCCGCTTAACATCATCCTCGGCTTCTCCAAACTGATGTCGCGGGACTCCAACATCGTTCTAACGCCCGAGACCACCGAAGAGTATTCGAGCCAGATCCATGCCAGCGCGGAACATCTCCTCACCCTGATCACGGATATTATTGATTATTCGAAAATCGGGCTCGAAAAATACATGCTGGATCGCCGGCCTGTGAATATCGCAAGCGTGCTGCAACGTGCGATTCAGCTCGCCGCGAAGTACCAAAAATCGTCTTCCATCAAAGACGTCGAAGTCTTGATCTCGCCGAAACTCGGCGAGGTCGTCGTCGACCGGATGGCGTTCCAGCGGATCTTGGTGAACCTGCTCACCAACGCCTTCAAGTTCCAACGCAACGATCCGCGCGTGATCATCAAGGCCGGGCTCGACCCCCAGGGCCGGCCCATCATCTCGGTGCGCGACTTCGGCGTCGGCATGTCTGAGAAGACGCTGGAGCGGGCCTTCGAAGCTTTCTATCAGGCCGAAAGCGAGATGGATCGGACCGCCGAGGGCACCGGCCTTGGTCTGACCCTCAGCCAACGTCTCACGAACCTCCATGGCGGCGACATGAAGCTCGTCAGCCGGCTCGCTTCGATGTCGACACAGGCCGAAGTCCGAGATCTGCCAATAGCTTTCGTAATAGATTTCTCTTTTAGCGAACACCTTGGCAATGTCGTCTTTGATGAGCACATTGCGCGCGGCCAAATCGCGATGCAC
>CAYYNG010000370.1:0-2718 GCA_964472435.1 uncultured Hyphomonadaceae bacterium
AGAGCTACCTGAGGGCATTATTTCATTTTCGAATTGATTGATCGATCTCGCAGGGCCCGCTGATGTCATCCGGATGGCGGGGGATGGGATCGGCGTTGGACTGCAGCTGCTGGCGCCGGGGCCGGAACGGCGTGCAAGCTCCGGTCTTCAGCTCTGGCGCGCCAGCGAAGGCTTGCCGGCCTGGCGGCCTGATCTCTCCAGCAAGACCGGTCTTTCCGCAGCCCAAAAACGGACGATGGCCGCCTGCCTCCCGGCCATGGCGGTGCCGGCTTTGTTCCAGCCGGCGTTGGCGCTCTCGCTCGCGCACGCGGCCCTCTTCGGCGCCGCTGCGCTTTTGATCGCGTGGCGAGCGGTTTTGGTGGCGATGCCGCGGCCAGTCCCGCCCGCCGCGGCCCCGGGGCCGCGGGTTTGGCCCGTCTACACCGTGCTCGCGCCGCTCTATCGCGAGCCCGAAAGCGCGCGCGCTCTGGCGGCGGCGCTCTCGGCCCTCGACTACCCGCCCGGCCGACTGGACATCAAATTCATTCTCGAGGCCGACGACCAGGCGACGGCCGATGCGCTTGACGCCGCGCCCTTACCGCTGAACGCGGAGATTGTCGTCGCGCCGCCCGGCGCCCCGCGCACCAAGCCGAGGGCGCTCAACTATGCGCTTGGCTTTGCGCGCGGCGATTTCGTCGCGATCTACGATGCGGAGGACCATCCCCGGCCGGACCAGCTGAAAACCGCCGCCGCCGCCTTTGCCGCGGCGGGGCCGAAGCTCGCCTGCCTCCAGGCGCCCCTCGCCGCCCATAATGGCGACCAAAGCTGGATCGCCGGACAATGGGCGCTCGAATACGCGGTGCAGTTCGGGCGGCTGCTGCCGGCGGCCGCGGCGATGGGCGCGCCGCTGCTGCTCGGCGGGACCAGCAACCACTTTCGGCGCGCAGCGCTCGACGAGGTCGGCGGATGGGACGCTTGGAACGTCACTGAGGACGCCGACCTGGGGGTGCGCCTCGCCCGGTTCGGCTGGCGCGCCGGGGTGATCGATCCCCCGACCGAGGAGGAGGCGCCCGAGCGGCTGTCGGTTTGGCTCGCCCAGCGCTCGCGTTGGATCAAGGGTTTCCTCCAAACCTGGATCGTCCTGATGCGGCGGCCGCGCCGCGCGGTGCGCGAGCTTGGCTGGGCGGGGTTCCTCGCTGTCCAATTCACGCTCGGCGGCGCCGTCTTCTCCGCCTTCGCCCATGGGCCGCTGTTTCTCTGGCTTCTCGGCTGTCTTCTCCTGCCGGGCCTTTCCGTCTCCGGCGCGGGGTTGGGGCTCTTGGCTGCGGGATACCTGGTCAACATCGTAGCGGCGGCCGGCGCGCCGGCGCGTCTCGGCCGGCGCCGCCTCGCGCTCATTCTAAGCTTGCCGCTCTATTGGCCGCTCCAGACGTTGGCGGCGTTGCGCGCGGCCATCGAATTGATCCGCGCGCCCCATGCCTGGGCGAAGACGCCCCATGGCTTCACCTTGCGCAGGGCGAGCCGCGCGGCCTAAGACGCCCGGCATGGAAACCGGTTTGACCATCGCAGCCGGGCTCGCCTTCGCGGCGCTTGCGGCCTTCGCCTCCTGGCGGGCCGGGCGGCCCTGGGACGATGCGCGTCCGCCGCTTCTGCCATGGCGGTTCATCATCATCCTCTCGGTCTTCGCGCTGCTCTTGGCCCTGGTCCACCTCCTCAATTTGTTCGGCGTCGAAACGGGCCGCGAAAACACGCTTCGGGGACGCTTGTGAAAGGTTAATGTTCGGTGTATGTTCTTTACTGTCTTTGAAAAGGGAGGGACGCACATGGAGTTTTCCAAAGACCTGACGGACGTCGGCCGGAAACTGGTCGAGTGCTGCAATAACGGGCGCGAGCGCGAGGCCCTTGAGACGCTCTATGCCGAGGATGCGGTTTCGGTCGAGGCGCTGGCGATGCCGGGCATGGGCGCCGAGGCGAAGGGGCTCGAGGCCATCCGCGGCAAGCATGATTGGTGGTACGGGGCGCACGAGGTGCACTCGACCTCGGCCGAGGGCCCCTATTTCCATGGGGACGACCGGTTTGCGGTCCGTTTTTCGATGGATGTCACCACGAAAGAAACGGGCGAGCGCATGCAAGCTGAGGAGATCGGCGAATACACCGTTAAGAACGGCAAAATCGTCAAAGAAACGTTCTTCTATTCCGGCGGCTAGGCCCCCCGCGCGGTTATGCCCGGCCGGGGTGACCTTGGGTCAGTCCTGGCCCGGCGGGCCGGTCTCCGATAGTCTTTGTTCGACGGCAAATGAAGGAGTCCGACCATGTCGACAGGCGACGCAGACGCCCTGGAGGCCTTCCGCAGCGAAGCGCGCACGTGGCTTGAGGAGAACTGCCCCGCATCGATGCGCACGCCGATGCCGGAGGACGAAGTGGTCTGGGGCGGCCGGAAGGCGGTCTATAAGAACCCGGAAGCGAAGACATGGCTTGACCGGATGGGCGCGAAAGGGTGGACGGCCCCGGAATGGCCGAGCGACTATGGCGGCGGCGGCTTGTCCAAGGCCGAGGCCCGCATCCTTCAAGAGGAAATGCGCCGCATCAAAGCGCGCCCGCCGCTTTTCTCCTTCGGGCTCTGGATGTTCGGCCCGGCGCTCCTGGAGTTCGGAAACGAGGCGCAGAAGAAACGGTTCCTGCCGGAGATCGTCAGCGGCGAGATCCGCTGGTGACAGGGTTATTCGGAGCCCGGCGCGG
>CAYYNG010000371.1:0-2711 GCA_964472435.1 uncultured Hyphomonadaceae bacterium
CAAACCGTCAGCGTGTGGCCGACAAAAGAGAGCGTGCCGAGGCCGTCTGAAACGCCGCTCACGAACCCGCGCCCGAGCCGGGCCAACATGTCGACGACCGGGACGTTGCGGCTCAGATCGACGGGGCAGTCCTCGCGGCTCTGCCGAACCTGAAGGATGAGCTGTTCAGCAATCTCGTGGCGGCCGCGAAGCTCGAGCGGCGCCTGATCTTGGCAGTCGCGGCGCAACGTCCGGTCGATGACGAACGCGCCGGCCGTATCGATACGGCCGAGGCCGCTGACGTCCAAAATCGCCGGGTCGGCGCCGAGACCCAGCCCGCGCAAGGCGCGATCGACGGCTCCAATCGTGTCGAGCGTCCAGTCTCCGCGCACAGCGATGACCGGGCGGCCCTCATCCGTCGCAACGGAGAAATCTATTGCGTCTGCTTTGGCCATGCGCTTCCTGCTGCAGGTCCTATATCAGTCCGCCATTAAAAGTCCGCGAACAAAATCGCTGTGAGTCAAGCAAGCCCCGCACCATCGAAAAGCCGATTGACGCTCGACATCGAGGTGGTCTCGAGCCCGCTTCGGTCCGCCTTCGCCGTCTCGCGCGGCGCAAAGACCGAGGCGATCACCGTCCGCGCAACCGTGACCGACGACGGACGCCGGGGGCGCGGCGAGGGGGTCCCCTACCCCCGCTACGGCGAAAGCCCTGAAGCGGTCGTCGCACAGATCGAGGCTGCGAGGTCGCTTATCGAAACGGAGGGCGACAGGCGGGCGGTCTTGGACGCCATGCCGGCCGGCGCGGCGCGCTGCGCCGTCGACTGCGCACTCTGGGACCTTGAAGCCAAGCGTGCGAGCCGCCGGGTCTGGGAGATCGCGGGCTTCCCCAAGCCGCGCCCGATCGAAACCGCCGTCACCATTAGCCTCGACAAACCGAGCGCCATGGCCGCCGCCGCAAAGACAGCGGCCGGGGCCCTCTTAAAACTCAAGCTCGGCGGCGGCGGCGATCTCGATCGGCTGGCCGCGGTGCACGAGGCGCGGCCCGACGCGCGCCTGATCCTTGACGCCAACGAAGGCCTCGACCCGCAGACGTTTCGGGAGATCGCCGCAGAAGCGGCGGACCTCGGCGCCGTCCTAATCGAACAACCCTTTCCAGCCGGCGAGGGCGACGCGCTTTTGCGCCACGCCTCGGCTGTCGCGATCTGTGCAGACGAGAGCGCCCACACGGCGGCGGACATCGAGCGGCTCGTCAAACGCTACGACATGGTCAATGTGAAGCTGGACAAGGCCGGAGGGCTCACCGCCGCGCTCGATATGGTGCAAGCCGCGCGGGCGTCTGGGATGGGCGTTATGGTGGGCTGCATGGTGGCGGGCTCGCTTTCCATGGCGCCGGCGGTCTTGCTGGCGCAGCTCGCCGATGTCGCCGATCTGGACGGTCCGCTTTGGCTGGCCGAAGACGCGCCCGACGGGCTCGCCTATCGCGACGGCTGGGTGTCCCCGCCCGAGCCAGCACTTTGGGGCTGAGGCCGCCGCAGCACGCGGAGCGAGAGGAGGGCGCCCAAGCTCGCCGCGCCGGCCATCAGCCAGTAGGCTTTGGCCTGACCTGCCGCGCCTGCGCCGGCCATCGCGTCGTAGACGAGCCCCGCGCCGAAACCGCCGATCGCCAGCAAAGGCCCGAAGAAAAGTGCGGAATTCACCGTCATCAAAACTGGGATCTGATCCTCCGGCGCCTCCTCGGCCAAGAACCGGACGATGCCGAGATGGGTCGCAGCGAAGCTCAGCGCGTGAAGCCCCTGGACCCCATACAAGAGCGCAAGCGGCGGGAGGAAACCTGTGGTCGCCCAGCGGAGCGTCGCGCCGGCGCCGCCGAGCAGGATGAGGGCCCCGGGCGTCCAGGTTCTGAAGATGACGGCGGAGCCCGCAAGGAGCGCCACTTCGACGGCGACGCCAACCGACCATAGAGCGCCGATATGCACCTCGCCGATCCCCTGGCGCAGCCAGATATTCGATCCGAGATTGTAGTAGAGCGCATGGCTTGACTGGATCAGCGCCACCGCAAGGCTCGCGGCGAAGATTCGCTTGGTCCTGAGAAGCGCGCCGCCGCGTCGCAGGACATCGATCAGCCTGGGCGGGGCCGCGGCGGAGGGCGGCTGGCCGCCCAACAGCAGAGCGGTGGCCGCCATCAATCCGCTCGCGGCGATGAGCCAATAGAGCGCCGCCCCGGGGCCGAAGCCGCGGACAAGGGCCCCGGCCGATAGACTGGCGAAGATGAACGCCGCCGATCCGATCGCCCGCGCAACGCCATATTCCGGATCTCGGGATTTCGTCGAGGCGATCAGCAGGGCCTCGGAGAGGGGCATTGCGACGCCCCAAAGCGTGTAGACGAGGGCGATCAGGCCGATGAGCGCAGCCCAGCCCGCATCCGGGTAAAGGGCCGCGAACGCGAACGCCAGGGCCGCCGAAAGGCCGGCCATGCCCGGGGCGAGCCCGCGCCGCACGCCCCAAGCGGCGAGAAAGGGACCCAGCACGGCCCTCAGCGTCGTGCCCGCGGCGATGGCTCCGCCGATTTCGGCGCCCGAAAGGCCGCGCGCCTCCTCCATCCAAACCGGCAGGTAGGGGAGTGTCGCGCCGACGACGAGGTAAAGGGCTGCGACGTGGAATGTGGCGCGCCAGCCTGGTCCCATGGCCCTCCCCCGAACGAAACCGGCCGGGCGAGGCGCCCGGCCGGCC
>CAYYNG010000372.1:0-2706 GCA_964472435.1 uncultured Hyphomonadaceae bacterium
CGTCGAAGCGAAGAACGCGGCCGAGGCGCTTGTCCACCAGACCGAGAAGCAGCTCGAAGAGCACGGCGACAAGGTCGATGCGTCTGTGAAGTCCGAGATCGAAGCTGCGGTGACGGCGCTCAAAACGGCCGCCGAGGGTGAAAACCCGACCGAGATCCAAGAGAAGCAGCAGGCGCTGATGCAGGCGGCCATGAAGCTCGGCGAGGCGATCTATGCCAGCCAGCAAACCGCCGCTGCCGAGGCTGACGCGGCCGCCGACGCAGCCGCCGACGGAGACGTCATGGACGCCGATTACGAGGAAATCGACGGCGACGAGAAGAAAAGCGCCTAGGCGGCGACGGCCGGCGGCTTTAGCGACCGCCGGCCGCCAACCGCGCGAGGCTGGCTGACACCTCGTCATTGTCGAGAACCGTCTCCGCCGCCGCGAGCCCGGCGGCCGACCGCTCGGCCCTAAGATCCGCATCCGACAGCAGGCGCACGGCCTCGCAAGCGAAGGCCGCGGGCGTCTCGGGCGTCGCAACGACGCCTTTTAAAGCGTTTCCATACCCCTCCACTGCGGTGGGGTAGGCGATGACGGGCGCGCCGATCCCAAGATATTCGCCGATTTTGATCGAGATGCCGCTTGCGAGCCGGGTCGGCGCAAGACCGATCCGGTCGGGGCCGGCGAGCTCGCCAAGATCCTCCACCTCGCCGACGAGCTCGACGCCGTCCGTCACCAATTCGAGGGGGATGTTCGCGCCCACGCGGCCGATGATGTCGAGCCGGGCGTCCGGCCGATCGGCGCGTATCATCGGCCAGATCTCCGCCAGAAAGTGGGTGATGGCGTCGCGGCTGCCTTTTTGGTCGGCGCCGAGATAAAAGAGATGCGCGGGGGGACGGGTCGTTACAGCGTTTCGGCGCACCGGTGCGGTGGGGCGGAACCAGACATGATCGGCCTTCGGCAGCAGCGGCGAGAAACGATCAAGCTCGCTAACCGATGCATGATAAATCACGTCGGCCGCGGCCATGCGAGACGCCTCTTCTTCGAAGCTCGGCGGATTTGGATAGTCGCTCGGCTCACCGCGGGCGCGGAAGCGCGCCGCCCGGGCGGCGAAGGAGTCGTGCACCAGAACAGCCTTGCCGATCACGGCGGGCAACCGGGCGAGCAGGGGCGCAAGCGACGAATACTCCACCATCACTGCGTCGGGATCGAGCGCCAAGACCGCCCGCGCGGCCTGATCAAGCTCACGCGCCGACGGCGTTGCGCCAAGGTTGGACCATGGCGCATGCCAGCCGGCCGGACCGATCTTCGCGCGTTTCAGCCCCTCTTGGCCAAGGCGCGTCGCAAACCGGGCCCAAACGCTGGGCGCAGCGGTCCAATAGCGCCCGGCCGCTTTGAACGTTCCGGGCCAGACGACCTCGGCGCAGTCCGAAAACGCCTGGTCCGTCCGCGCCCAGGGCCGCGATGAGAAGGTCCACCGCGGCAAGCAAAGGATTTGAAGCTCAAAGCCCGCGTCGGCGGCGAGGTCCAGCATGCGCAGAAGGTAAGTCTTGGATCCGGATCGCGCGCCGTCGAGCCGGCGATGGGTGGCGATGACGAGCTTGGGCATGGCGGACGCTTAGGACTGGGACGGGACGGCGTCCAGCGAGCAAACGGCGGGCCAGCAGGCCCGTGGCGCGCGCGCTTCGCGTTTGCTCCGCTTCCATCGCCGCGTTAACTGTGGGCCGAAACCAGACCTCAGGAGGCGCGCCATGGCGGGCGAGAAAGAATTCGATGTGATCGTCTACGGCGCGAGCGGCTATACGGGCCGCCTGGTCGCTGAATATCTCGCGCAACGCTATGGCCTTGGCGGTGAAGTGAAATGGGCGATGGCCGGCCGCAGCGCCGATAAACTGGCCCGCGTGCGCGACGAGATCGGCGCGCCGGCGGAGACCCCGCTTATTGTCGCTGACGCCTCCGATCCCGCTTCAATCCGAGATATGGCGAAGCGAGCCCAGGTGGTTCTCACCACGGTCGGCCCTTATCAGCTTTATGGATCGGACCTTGTCGCCGCCTGCGCTGAGACCGGGACGGACTATGTCGATCTCTCCGGCGAGCCGACCTGGATGCGGGAGATGATCGACGTCCACGGGGCGACGGCCAAGGAGACGGGGGCCCGGATCGTCTTTTCGTGCGGCTTCGATTCGATCCCCTTCGATCTTGGGGTTCTATAACTGCAAGAAGAGGCGAAACGCCGGTTCGGCGCGCCGTGCGCCCGGGTCAAAGGACGCGTGCGGAAAATGGTCGGCACATTTTCGGGCGGTACGGCGGCAAGCGGCCAAGCGACCATGGCGGCGGTCGCCAAAAACCCCGCTCTCATTGAGATTTTGCGCAATCCGTTCGCGCTGACGCCAGGGTTCGAGGGACCGGAGCAGCCCCATGGCATGGCGCCGATGGAGGATGAGAGCGTGGGCGGTTGGGTCGCGCCATTCGTCATGGCCCCGATCAACACGAAAAATATCCACCGCTCGAACGCGCTTCTCGGCCACGCCTATGGCGCCGACTTCGTCTATGACGAGATGATGATCACTGGGTCTGGCGAGGCGGGCGAAGCGGCGGCGAAAGAGGTCGCAGCGACGGGCATGTCGCTCGGCGGAGAGAACCCTCCCAAGCCCGGCGAGGGCCCCACGAAAGACGAGCGCGAAGCCGGCCATTACGACATCTTGTTTATCGGCCAGTCCGACAAG
>CAYYNG010000373.1:0-2702 GCA_964472435.1 uncultured Hyphomonadaceae bacterium
CCGCGGCCTCCGCCTGCAACGCCTCCGGGGACGACAGCTCGGTGCCCCCCGCATCGGCGAGTTTCGCGGCGCTGATATGCAAAACGCTGAGGTTCCAGGCGAGCGGGATCACCTCATCGATCTGGCGTGCATGGCGCAGCCCCGCCTCCCAGTCCTGGCGGAGCACGTGGATGAAGCCGATGTTTTCGGTTGTGTAATACTCGCCGACCTCGCCCTCGCCGCGATCGACCCGAATGGAGCCCGCATAGCGTAGAAGGGCCTCGGCCGCATCCAGGGGGTCGTCGCCCGTCCCGTTTAAGAACGGCTGGACGTCGGTCCGGCTCAGCAGCGGACGGACCTGTTTGACGGCCTCCGCCGCGGCGGGGCCTTCAAGCTGACCCGCTGCAGCGCGCGCGATCAGCGTGGTGCCCGCGCCATGGGCGGCCACTCGTCGATTGTCATCCGTCGCGGCGAATTTGTCGCCAAGGGTCAGGGCTTTCACGAACGCTTCAAAGGATTCCGCCTGCCGGCCGCGCTTGCGAAGGCATTCCCCCATCCAGAGATAAGGCCCGATGGCGCGAACGCCGGTGCGCTCGGCTTCCTCGACATGCTCGATCGCAAGGATGCAATGGTCGTCATCGCCCAGATTGTCGGCGTTCGCCAACAAGCGGTGATGCTGGGCGAGCGCCGCATGGCCGAGTCCGCGATATTCAGTTGTGGTGGCGTCGTCGATAAGCGCCTGAATTTCCGCCTCGGCTTTCCCGGACGACCGCCAATCCGCCCGCGCCGCCTGCAACAGCAGGGTTTCATCAACGGACAACCGCTCCGGAACGGCCGAAAGGACGCTGTCGACCAAATGTACGGTCGCCATGTTCAGTCGCACGCCTAAGACGTGCCGCCGCGCTTCGGAGACCGCCCGTTCAATCAGAACCGGAAAATCCATCAGCTCGCTCGCGCCGGCATTGTTCGCCAGCACCCGATCGACTTCTCGAATGAGGTCCGCCTGTTCCCGCTCCGCCTGCTCCGCTTCCCGCAACTGGATCAGTTCATCGCGCATGCGCTGGCGTTCGCGCGTCGCTTCGCCGGCGCTCACCTTCGCGCTCGCCTGCGCCTCGGCGATCGCATTTTCATAGCTGCGCTGGAGGTTGCGGAATTCGAAGAAGGACAGGGCGGCCGCGGCGACCGCGACGGCGGCGGCGACGATCAACAGTCCAACCAGGATTTGGATGATCCGGTTGAAATTCCGCTGCTCTTTCTGAACAGCCTCCCAGATATCCGCGACGGTTTTGTTCGCCGCCGCCTGCTCATTCGACATCGCACGATCTCCCGCCAACCCTGCCGCCCAGCGCTTAGCGCCGACGCAGCTTTTTGTTCAATAGCACCCGAATGGCCGTCTCCTCCTCGCCCGACAAAACCATGGCGTGGGTGAGGAGGGTCGTCATCTTGTCTTGACGAGTATACCAAATCTTCAGTGCTGCGCCGACGGCCAAGTTCGCACAGATATTCGCGACGCCGAGGGCGTTGCCTGCGTCTCCGCGAAACGCCCAGTTCAAGTAGAACGGCCTGTTCTCTAGGCTGATCATCCAGAGGAAAACGCCTAAAAATACAGCCGCCAAGGCCGTCGCGCCGACGAGGAACGTGATCGCGTTGCGATTTTCCTGCGTCAGTTGCGAGACATACTGATCGAAGTCTTGGTTGAGATGCGTCGTATCCATCCTGGTCCCCCGTCTCCGATCTCGCTAACGGCCTTTGAAGTCAAGCCTTGACAGAAGCGCGGCGAAGGCGGGGCCGCTACATGGCGGGTCGCCAGTCGGCGGGCGCAAGTTCAAAATTCTCGAACTCAAACGCCGGGGCGACCGTGCAGCCGCAGAGCGTCCAGGCGCCAAGGCTTTCAGCGGCCTGCCAGTTATTCGCGGGCACGACCGCCTGCGGCCGCTGGCCCGCCCTGAGATCGGGGCCAAGCGCCACGGTGCGGGCGCCCTGTCCGCTCGGCGGCGACAGCGTTAACGCGAGCGCGCCGCCTGCATACCAGTGCCAGGTCTCGTCGGCGTCTATACGGTGCCAATGCGAAACCTGGTCGGCTTCGAGGAGGAAGTAGATCGCCGTGCCGGCGGCGCCTCGGTGGGTCTCGCGATACCAGCCGCCCTCCGGATGGGGGACGAGATCAAGGAGCCGAACGATCTCCTTGGCGGCGAGATCGCCGGAAACAGCGCGCATCAAAAGCGATCCTTGCGGCCGCGGATCTCCGCGAACGTGGCCGCCGCATCGCCCGGATGCCCCATGGCGGCCTGCAGGGCGGGCACATCCGCCCGAAGGAACGGATTGGTTTCCAATTCCTGAGCGAGAACGGTGGGCACCGTCGGCAGGCCGGCGCGACGCTTGCTCCTGATTTCTTCGATATAGGTGGCGAGGGCCAAATTCCCGCGCTCGATGGTCTCGGCGAAATCCGCGTTGGCGGCGGTGTATTCGTGGGCGCAGTAAAGCACGGTCTGGGGCGGCAGCTGCTTGATCCGCTGCAGGCTCGACCACATTTGCGCCATCGTGCCCTCGAAGACCCGTCCACACCCGAGCGCGAAAACCGCGTCGCCGACAAAGGCGGTGTTCTCATCGGGAAGATGGTAGGCGATATGGCCGAGCGTGTGCCCCGGAACGTCGATGACATGGGCGGGCAGCCCGCCAAGTCGCACCGTGTCGCCCTGGCCGACGGCGCGATCGAGCCCGGG
>CAYYNG010000374.1:0-2694 GCA_964472435.1 uncultured Hyphomonadaceae bacterium
GACGCGCTGCGCGCGACGAGGGGTGTTGCGGGGTTTCACGACGCCATCAACCTGACCCTTGTCGAGGCCAGCCCAACGCTTCGCCGAACCCAGGCCCAGTCTCTCGCCGCCTACGCGCCGACATTCGCCGCCGGGATTGAAACGGCGCCGGCCGGCCCGGCGATCATCATCGCCAACGAGTTCCTCGACTGCCTGCCTGTTCGCCAGTATGTGCGCGCCGGCGGGACCTGGAGCGAAAAAGCGGTCGGCATCGGCGAAGACGGCGCGCTCGCCTTCGGCCTCTCCCCGGCGGGCCCCGCCGAAGCAGGCGCCAGCACGCAAGACGCCCTGGAGGTGCAGCCGGGCCTCGACGGGCTCGTCGCCGCCCTCGCCGCCCGGGCGGAGGGGGGCGCGCCGTTCCGGGCGCTCTTCATCGACTACGGGCCGGCCGACGCGCGACCCGAGGATACGCTCAGGGCCTATCGCGACGGCCGCCAGGTCGACCCGCTTGCGCATCCCGGGGAAACGGATCTAACCGTCGACGTCGATTTCGGCCGATTGGCCCGGCTTGCGCGAACCGCGTCTCTTTCGGCCTCGGCGCCGGTTCCCCAGGGGCGCTGGCTGATGGCGCTCGGGGCCCAGGAACGCCTCAACGCGCTCCTCTTATCCAACCCTGGGTCTGCGAAAGAGATCCACCAGGCCCTCGCCCGCTTGATCGATCCTGCGGATATGGGCGAACGGTTCAAGGCGATCTGCCTGTCCTCGCCCGACCTGCCGGCTCCCGCCGCTTTCGGAGACCCGACATGACCCTCGCGCCATTTATCGAAGCGCCCTGTTTGGCGCCACAAGACGTTGTGAAACACGGTTTTTTTGGCCGGGTCGGCGGGGTCTCCAGCGGCCTCTACGAAAGCCTGAACGCCGGTCCCGGATCCGACGACGATCCAGGCGCCGTCGCTGAAAACCGCGCGCGGATCGCCGCCACGCTGGGCGCGGAAAGCCCCGAACACTTTGTCTCTATGTACCAAATCCATTCGGCCGAGGCGGTCGCGCTCGACGGGCCTTGCATCGGCGAGCGCCCGAGGGCCGATGGCCTGGCGACCCGGACGCCGGGCCTCGCCCTCTGCGTGCTCGCGGCCGATTGCGCGCCGGTTCTGTTCGCGGATTCCGAGGCAGGGGTCGTCGGCGCCTGCCATGCCGGCTGGCGCGGGGCCCTTTCCGGCGTCTGCGAGGCGACGTTGGACAAGATGGCCGAGCTCGGCGCCGATATCGGCCGGGTGAGCGCAGCGATCGGGCCGTGCATCGCGGCCCCGTCTTACGAGGTCGGCCCTGAATTCAAAGCGGAATTCCTTAGCCAGCAAGGCTGGTCGGCGCGATATTTCGGGTCCGGGGCCGGCGATCGCTCGCACTTCGACTTGCCGGGATATCTCCTGGGCCGGCTCGCCCGCGCCGGCGTTCGCCGCGCCGAATGGGTCGGCCGAGACACGTGCGCTTTGGAGGACGCGTATTTCTCGAACCGTCGGCGCAATCAGAGGGGCGAGCCCGACTATGGCCGAAACGCCTCAGTCATTATGCTTCGCAGCTGAAGTGCGGTGAAATGAGCGTCTTGAGCGTTGCGGCCCGCGATGCTTTGAGACAAAAGCGTGACACGCCGATCGCCGAGGGGGCTGACGCCGCGCATGAAGCTTTTATCTTGCAACGCCAATCGCCCGCTCTCCGAGGCGATCGCCGATTATCTCGACGCGCCTCTAACGGACATCGAGGTCAAGCGCTTCGCCGACAATGAGATTTTCGTTCGGATCAATGAAAACGTCCGCGGGGAGGACGTGTTCGCGATCCAATCGACCTCCTATCCGGCGAACGACAATCTGATGGAGCTGCTCATCTGCATCGACGCGCTGAGGCGCGCGTCGGCGCGGCGGATTACGGCGGTCATCCCTTATTTCGGCTACGCCCGTCAGGATCGCAAAACCGGGGGCCGCACGCCGATCTCCGCCAAACTCGTCGCCAATCTCATTTCCACCGCCGGCGCCGACCGGGTCCTGACAATCGACCTTCACGCGGGGCAGATCCAAGGCTTTTTCGATGTGCCGACGGACAATCTCTTCGCCGCGCCGGTGATCGAGGCCGACATCAAAGCCCGGTATAACGGCGATCAGCTGATGATCGTCTCGCCCGATGTTGGCGGCGTCGTCCGGGCCCGCTCGCTCGCAAACCGCATCGGCTGCGATCTCGCCATCGTCGACAAACGCCGCCCCGAGGCGGGCAAGAGCGAGGTTATGAACATCATCGGCGACGTTTCGAGCCGGCGTTGCATTATGGTCGATGATATCTGTGACTCCGGCGGCACGCTTTGCAACGCAGCCGAGGCCCTTAAAGAGAACGGCGCGACCGCGGTGAGCGCCTATGTCACACATGGCGTGTTGTCGAACGAAGCGGTTAAGCGGGTTGAGAAATCGGTCCTCGATGAACTTGTCATCTGCGACACGATCCGGCCGCGACCCGAAGACGTGGCATCGAAATCGCTGCGTGTGCTAGGTGTTGCGCCGCTGCTTGGCGAAGCGATCCGGCGCATCGCCAATGAGGAGAGCGTTTCCAAGCTGTTCGACTGATCGCGGACCGTGCTTGCGCGGAGCCTTGCGCTCCCCTATAGACGCGACCTCGAAACGGCGGCGCAAGTCTGCCCGAGTCAGGCTGTCACCTCTCCCGCGCGCGAGA
>CAYYNG010000375.1:0-2689 GCA_964472435.1 uncultured Hyphomonadaceae bacterium
TAAAACAAGGACCCAAAGCGACGGTCTGGAGTAGAACGAAAGACCGACGCTCTAGCTCGTGGAGACCATTTAACGGCTAGTGTGGGATTCACTGGCTGATCGAACCCTGATTCAGTTCTGGTTTTCGATGGGAGATCGGCATGGACAGTCAGGATTTGACCGATGAGCAATGGGTTCGGATCGAGCCGTTCGTGCGGGGCGGGCGCAAGGGCAAGCGCGGTCCGCGCTCGGATAATCGCCGCTTTATCAATGCGTTGATCTGGATGGCGCGCTCGGGCGGTCGCTGGCGCGACTTGCCTGAGCGGTACGGAAATTATCACACGGTCAAGAAACGCTACTATCGCTGGGTCGAAGCCGGCGTACTCGACGCCCTGTTCGAAGCCCTGGCGGCAGAGGCTGACATGGACTGGATATCGCTCGACAGTACATCGATCCGCGCCCAGTCGCAGGCCGCCGGGGCGCGACGAAAAGTTGGAGGGACCGTGGCCGAAGGCCGCGACAGCCCGACAACGGGTCGGCCCAGGGTCTTGGCCGTTCGCGCGGCGGCTTAGGCACCAAGATCCATGCTGCTGTCGATGCCCTTGGCCTGCCGATTCGCCTTGTCCTGGGGCCCGGCCATCGCGGCGATGTGCTCTATGGCGCAGAGCTTCTGGAGGGGCTGAAGCCGCGCCGCGTCATTGCCGATCTAGCCTATGATGCCGAGCATTTTCACGACACAATTCTCGATCTCGGCGCTGAGCCCGTCATTCCGCCGCGCCCCCAACGCAGGCGGAAACATGCTTTTGACAGAGCCATGTACAAAGAGCGCAACCTCGTCGAGCGCTTCTTTGGGAAACTCAAACAGTTCCGCCGCGTCGCAACCCGCTACGACAAGCTCCTCGCCACCTTCAAAGGCTTTGTCCTCATCGCCGCAATCGTCATCTGGTTAAAATGACTCCACGAGCTAGGGCGGTTTCCGACCAAGGCGCTCGTCATTCCGCATGAGCCGGCGCCGGACCGCGGTCGGCGTAGGCGCCTCCCGGCCCCTCGGCTCGACGTTTTGACGCCGCGCCATGACGCACCGAACCAGCGGCGATGGCGCTGATATAGAATGGCATCACGTTGATATCGAAGACGCTGTAAATGACTGACTCGGTCATCGAGGTCGCCACGACAATACCCGAGAAGAGCAGAAAGAACGACTGGGTGAGATCTTGCCGGCGCAGCCAGGCGACGATGTTCCGGCTAAGGGCCCACAGTATTGAGATAATCAAAAGCCCGAGACCGACCAGTCCAAAATGAATTTGGATCTCGAGATAGGAATTGTGGAAGGAGAACTTCGTTCCTTCCGGCTTGTAGGAAAGCTCCAGCAGCGTTTCCGCCGAACCGTTTCGCGGCTGCCAATAGCCTTCCGCGCCGAGGCCGAACAGCGGTCGTTCACGGGCGACACGCAGCCCCTCCTCCCAGAGGATCGTGCGACCCGTCAACGTCGTGTCTTTCCCGACGCTGTTAAGCCCGGCTTCGATCAGGTTGCCGCTCGCGGTATTGGCGATTGCGAAAATCCCCAGAAGCGCGACGGCCGCCGCCGCGACGACAAGCAAGGACCGCAGGTGCCGCACGCCCTTCGCCGATCCCCAGAACAGCCAAACCCCGGTCAGAACGCCGACCCCCGCCACGCCGATTAAGAGGGCGGTCGCGGATTCGGCAATGAGCATATAGTAACCGGCGATCGGGGCCGTCGCAGCCGCGGCCAAGCGCAGCCAGCCGTTCGACCTTCGATCATATGCGATGGTCAGCGCCGCAAGGAGCCCGAGCAGCATGCGCCTGGCGAAGATATTCTTCTCCCCGAAGGGCCCGCCATTGTGAAAGCCGCCGCTGAGCTCGGGCGTCACCAGCACCACCATGACAAGGCAGGCGATGAAGATGGATTGAACGACCTGTTGAAGTGTCAACCGATACGCGACGTTGACGCAGATCATCGCGGTCAGCGTCATCATCAAACCGAACCGGAGCGCCGATGACGATCCCGGGGCCCAGAGCATCGACGCCACCGCGATCGCCGGCAGCAGAAAAACAGGCCAGGATTGGAGCGCGAGCGGAACCATGCGCGCGCGCCGAAGATAGAATGTACCGCTATAGAAAAGCGCGAGCGGGTAGAGGATCAGAGCGTCCCGTTCGAACGGGACGAGAATGACAAAAATCCATAGCGTAAACAGGCCTTGCTCCCAGAGCGGAGCTGGACGGCGAGCCGACGTGATCGGCGCGGGCGCCGGCCCTGAACGGCCTGGTGATACTCCACTCGATTGCATCGCCCGTCCTGCCCGACAGCCGGGGTTCGGCGCAACACCGACCCCGCGCCGTCAGCCTGTGGTGTAGTACTTGTTGTAGGCTTTGTAGTTTACGTTGCCATAACCGTGTTTCGATCCCCGGTTCATATCGACGAAGGTCAAGACGACGCCCGCAATATTGGCGTTGAAGCCCTTTAGAACCGAAAGCGTTTCCTGAACCGCATGGCGGCTCGTGCTGCGCCAGCGCGCCGCCACGATCACTTGATCGGCCTTGCTCGAGACCACCCGACTCTCGGCCATCAGCAGGACGGGGCCGGTATCGATCACGATCAGGTCATAGGCGGCTTTGAGCTCCAGCAACAGCGAGACGAACGCGCGCGAGCCGAACACGTCCCGGGGCGTGTTCCGCGTGTCGGTCAGCG
>CAYYNG010000376.1:0-2675 GCA_964472435.1 uncultured Hyphomonadaceae bacterium
GGGATCTCCGTGAGTGCTGGGGGCATTGAACGTGGCGACGCGTAGCGGACTGGTCGCCGGCGTGCAATCCGGGCTGGCTTTGCAACCGTGTGAATTGATGGCGGCCGGTCTCAAAATAAGCGCGAGCCCCTGGCGCGCCGCCGCGAACAGCGACACTCTTTGGAGACCATGATCCCGCGGTCCAAACGCTCGCCCGTCCCGCTATCGGCTTGCAGCCTCGCCCGATCGATCGACGTGATCGGCGACCGTTGGTCCCTGCTGGTCCTGCGCGCCGCGCTCTACGGCGTGCGGCGCTTCGCCGATTTCCAGTCCGAACTCGACATGCCTCGAACCGTCTTGAGCGCCCGGCTGAAGCGCCTCGTCGAGGCGGGTCTCTTGACCAGACAGCTCTATCGCGATCCGGGCAAGCGGAGCCGGGCCGAGTATGTCTTGACCGATATGGGGGCCGAGCTGCGGCCGGCGCTGATCGCGCTCACGCAGTGGGGCGACAAATGGCTCAACGCCGGCGAAGCGCCGATCCAATTCGCTAGCCGCAAAAGCGGCGGCCGCGTGCGGGCGGGGTTTGTGGACGACGCAGGGCGACCGGTTGCCGACGCTGAACTGAAAGTGGTGCTGCGCCGCTGAGGCGAGCTGCGCGAGGGGGGGATGGCTTAACCGGGCAGGATCTCAGCAAAGAAGCCCGCAGGCCGGTAGTTCTCCGGCGGGATCCGATGGGCGATTTTCGCGTGGAACGCGGGCAGTTTCGACCAATGCAGCCCCGGCCGCAAATGGTGGGCCGTGTGGTATCCGAGGTTCCCGGTCAAGATATTGTACCAGCGATGGGTGATGTTGTTGGAGGCGGCGTACTCGTCCTCTTCCGAACATCCCGCATGGTGGTCGTAGGTGTGTCGGCAGGTCACAAGGAAGCTGACCAGCATGGGCAAGACGAATACCAAGACTGCATTCACCGCATTGATCGCGAGAAGGGCGCCGACCAGCGCGACCTGCAGCAGCGTCATAAAGATGAAGACCCGCCGATCGCCGGGGCGGCTTTCGCCGTTCTTAAGCGCGCAGAGATAGCCGGACGCCGCGAGCTTCAGCGTATATTCGGAGGGCGACATGATCCGGCCATCTCCTGATCGCCAGGCCGATTCGTCCTTGGTCTGGTCCATATAGTTTTGGTGATGGCCGATATTGTGATGCAGCACCCAGACCTTCGATACCGCGCCTGTTTGGAGGCCGAACACGATCTCCATCAACCGGTTGCACAGGTTCGAGCGGAAGAACGGCGTGTGCTGGTGATGGTGGTTCCAGGCGGCGATGCAGGTTTTCGGCGCCATCGTCGCCAGAGACCAGACCAGCGCCGCGGGCCAGGCGGTTACGAGTGTAAAAACCAGAATATCCGCTGCGAATAGCGCCAGAAAGATCGCCACGGGGAGCCGGTCGCTCTCGAAACGAAACACAGAGCGCGCAGGGTTGGCGCCGTCGCTGGCGGCGATCATCGGCGGCCAGCCGCGTCAAGGTTTGATCTAGTCATCGGGGGTCGCTCCGCATCCGCGGATGGGTTGTGGCCGTCGTCGGCCGCGCCGACAAGGCTCGCCAACGCGAACGTGATCCAAGGCGGGCCGGCTCTCTCAGCGGCGCCAAACCGATAGCGGATCGAACGCGCCGGTGGCGGCGGCTTTCTCAAGCGCCTCGATCTGACGGGTCACGGGGTTAGGCCGGGGCGCGGTCTTGCCGGCGTAGAGTTCGGCGTCGAGCCGGCAGATCCGTTCGAACAGGGCCTCGGCCCGCTCGACGAGATCAAGGAACGTATCCGGCAGGCCGAGGCCGCGCTGCGCCGCGGGGTCGAGCGGCGGCGCGTCGCGGCGCAGGCGGTATTTATCGGCGAAGGCGTCCTCCCGCCGCATATCTCCGTCGCGCACGGCCTTCTGCATCACAAGCCAAGAGGCCGCCTGCATCAGCCGCGTCGTCAGCTCCATGCTCCAGGAGGCGTAGGTCAGGGAGGGTTCCCGCGGCAAAGCTTTCGAGGCGTCGCGTCCCGGCCCGTCGAGATAGCCCGCCGCCTCCTCGACCAGGGCCATGCCCTCGGCGAACACGCGCTCGAAAACCTTTCCGCCAGTGAAGCCGGAGGAGCGGGGCGCGGAGGGTGGCGAGGGGTGAGCGGCCATGGGCGTCCTTGTGGTCTATTCACGAAACGAGTCCGCGTGAGGTTAACGGACGAGCCTTTCCGGGACTTTAATCGGTCTTGAACACCGCATCCGCGGCCGACCGGTGCGCGCGCTTGCGTTCGAGCTCCGCTTCGCAGGCGGCGATTTCGTCGCGCAGGGCCTTGATCCGGTTTTCCAATTCATCTTCTGAATACCGATCAAGCAAGCGCGGCGCCGGCTCAGCGCGTTCAAGCTCGTCCATTTGCGTCTCCCTCCCAAGTCGTTATCGGTTGAGGAAACGCCCTCGCGGCGGCTGAATCAAGCGCAAGGACCCATGAGCCATGGCCGAAACAATGCAGGCGACGATCGTCGATCCCGAGGGCGCGCTCCGCTGGGGCCAGGTGGAGAAGCCGGCGCCGGGGCCTGGAGAGGTCTTGGTCGAAATCCGCGCCGCGGGCCTCAACCGCGCCGATCTTCTCCAGCGCCGCGGCATGTATCCGCCCCCGCCCGGCGCCTCGACGGTGATGGGTCTGGAATGCGCGGGCG
>CAYYNG010000377.1:0-2669 GCA_964472435.1 uncultured Hyphomonadaceae bacterium
CGTCGCGGTGTTCGGACTGTTCAGTTGGGCTGCATGGAGGTGGGGGCTACGCGGCCGCAAGTGGCTCGCCGGCCGCCGCTAATCCCCGTCCGGCATCTCCGCGAAGTCGCGGGTTGCGAGCACGTCCTGGCGGCTGTCGAGGAAGTCCGACATTTTGGTGCTGTCATGCTGGTCCTGGGCCCAGGTCCACCAGGCGAGGCCGATCCAAACCGCGTGGAAGGCGAGCCCCGACAGCATGGCGAGCCAGCCGGGGATCGGCCCCACATGGGCGCGGGCGATGAATTCGGACAAGGTCGTCACATCGGTGGGGTGGATCGCGATCTTCGCCATATAGGCGACGCCCTGGATCGCGAAGATCCAGCCGAAATTCCGCCGAATGCGCCGGCCCACGGCCCGCCACATGCCGATGCGGTATTGCGGCTTTTCATAATCGTCGGAAAGCGCCGTGCCGCGGTCGAGCGGGATGTGCGCGCCTTGGCCCCGCAGCATCGGCACATAGAAGGCGATCTCCAAAACCCGCGCCCGGAACCGCCAGACATAGAAGAACCGGTAGCGCCGCGCCTCGAGCATCAGGAACATCACGTTCAACATGCCGACGAGCACGATCGGGAAGGCCGAGGCGTTTTCGCTCGCAAAGCTGACCGAGAGGGCGATGCCGGTCGTCACCACGGCCCAATTGGTGGTCTGGTCGAGGCGCTGGCGCCAGGTGGTGGAGCGGTAGACCTCGGCCCGGTAGAGATGGGCGATCGCACCGACCTCTTTCGCGCCGCAAATCCCCTCGCTGGCCCCAGGAGCAGGGTCAGCCTCGGCGCGGTCGAAATCAGCGGTGTCCATGGCTGAGGAGTATGCCCCGAGTCCGCCCCGGGGGCAAAATGTTGCCCGCGCTCAGGGCGTTTCGCCGAGGGTGCGGAGGCGGTCGCAGCTACGCTCGTCCCCGCCTTTACACCCAAGTCGGTGGAACTCAGCCCCCTCCGACTCATCACGAGCGACGTCGAGCCCTGTCTCGTAAATAAACCCGAGGATGCTGCATCCTCGGGCGTCGCCGCCCTGGCATCCTTGACGATAAAGGCGGCGCGCCTCCGCAGCGTCCGCGGGGACGCTGAGCCCCTGCTGGTACAAAAGCCCCAAATTGGTACAGCCGACCGCTTCACCGCCATCACAAGCTTGATGATAGGCCCGCCGCGCCTCAACCGTCGAAACGGCGACGCCCAGCCCTTCTTGAAAGAGCACGCCAAGGCTTGCGCAGCTTCTCATATAACCCCCGTCGCAGGAGGACTGGATCAACGCAAACCCAACAACGTAAGAGTCGGGATCGCCCAGCCGCTGCATTTGCAGTTCAGCCATGCCGTCGCACCCTTCTGGGTCGCCGTCCCGGCAGGCTTTCAGGTAAAGCGTGTGGGCTCGTTCATAGTCGAGAGGCACCGCCCGACCGCGATAATAATAATGTGCCAATCGAGTGCAGCCAATGGGGAAACCGCCATCGCAGCTCTGCTCGAAAAGACTGCGGGCCCGCGCATCGTCCCGGGCGACGCCGCGTCCTTGCTGATAGAATCGGCCGAGGTTCGAACAGGCCGCCGCCTCGCCAGCCGCGCAAGCGGTTTCATAAAGCCGCCGGGCGTCCTGGACGTCCGCCGCCTCGCCGCTGTTGGCGCGAAGAATGCCGAGCAGCGTGCAGGCCGCCGCTTCGCCTGCGTCGCATCCGATCCGATAAAGCCGCGCCGCCTCCAAACTATCTTGTTTAACGCCCCGGCCAAGGTCATATAGCGTTCCGAGGGTCGTGCATCCAAACGCGTCGCCGCCTTCGCATGCCCGCCGATAGAGGCGGCTCGCCTCGCCATAGTCGCGCGCCACCCCCAAACCTTCCGCATAAAGAATGCCAAGACTCGAGCAAGCCGACGCGTCGCCCGCCTCGCATTGACCCGATTGCTTCACTACCGCCGCCGGTGGAGCCCGGGGCGTGTTGGGCGACCTTGACGCTAGCAGCACCGGATCGCGGTTGAGGCGGCTAATGGAGACGGGCTCTTGAGCCGCGCCGGTAAGGTCCCGCACCACGGGGCGCACCGCCGAGAAGATAGCCGAGAGTGTCCGTCCCGGCCTCACGATCTCTTGCGAAAGCGCCTGGGCGTAGGGGCTGAGCGCCGCTCCGCCGCCATAAGTGTCGGCCGCCGTCTCGCCGGTGTCGGCCGCGTAGGAGATCAGCATGCCGGAGGACGCGGGCACGCCGCCGAAGGCCTTCGCGCCGCCGCCCAGGGCGCGCTGAGGAAGGCGCAGCTCGTTCCGGCAGGCGTCGATCGCCACCACCCAGGCCGCCCGCGCCCGATCGCCGCGCTCACCCTCGAAGGCGGCTATCACCTCTTGCTCAAGGCTGACCGTTTCGAACCAAAACCCGTCGTCCTCGACGTTCGAAACGTCTGTCGGGATCAGACTCATGCCTCGCCCGCCCGGTCGCCGCGCGCCATGGCCGGAATAGTAGAAAAAGGCGATGTCGTCGGGCCCCAGCCCCTCTGCCCTGGCCGCGAAATCGTTCACCGCGCGGAGAAGGTCGATGCGCCCCACATCGGTGAGCACGCGAATGTCGCCCGCTTCGAACTCCGCGGTGATAAGGGCCTCTCGAATGGCGACGATGTCATTGTGCGGATTTTTGAGAGGGCCCACCGCTTCGCTATAGC
>CAYYNG010000378.1:0-2669 GCA_964472435.1 uncultured Hyphomonadaceae bacterium
ATCGGGACGACAACGACATCCACAGCATCATAAAAGTCGGCCACGCTGGAAACAACGCCCATGCATTCGACGTTGTATTAGCTCGAATATTTCTCCAGATCGGCGCACATCGATCCCGCCAAGACCACTCGGATGGGCGCAAGCGTGGCGAAAATCCGGGGAAGCGCGCGATCCAAGAATCTTTCGACGCTGCGGCGGTTGATGCTGTTTCGTCCGCCGATCAGCCCGACGCGAAGGTAGCCGTCGGCCGGCGGTGAAGCAGCGCTAGAGGATCGGGGCCGGATCGGCTCATAGAAGGGTGCCGTCAGCGTCTCACGCCCCGAAAGCTCCTGGAAATACGCTTCTTCTTCTTCCTTGATCGCGACAACAAGATCAGCGCGCTCGAGACCCCGGCGCTCATCATCGATTGTGAGGTGAAAAAACTCAGGCTGAATCCCTAGTTTTGCGAGAAGCGCGCGGCGTCCCCCGAAGCGATCGTGGGTGTCGAGCACTTTCAAAGTGTATGGCGGCGCCAGTGTGAGCGCGCGGCTCAAATAGATATAGTTGACGATCACCGCATCGATGTGCTGGGCGTGAAGATACCACCAAAGAAACTTCTCAAGCGCCGGGTCCCACCACTCATCGAGGTCATGATCGTCTCCGTCGGGCGATTTGTGATAGCCGACCGTCGACGCGACAATATGAACGAAGTCCCACTGTTCTTGAAGCTTTCGGTACTCCTCTTCAGGGAACACCGAATTTGTGCGCCATTCCTGCTCAAGCGCATAGAGGATGAAGTGAATTCTGCATCCGGCCGCCTTAAGTTGGTTTGCGACTTGAAATATCCGTTTACGGTTTCCGAAATCCAGCGGCCAGGTCGGTGTCGGCGAGACGATGACAACGTCTTTCATCCTAAAAGTCCAAGCTGAGATCGTCGAAACTACCCGCGCCCATCAATCCCAGGGCGGTCAAACAATACACGGCCGACAGTTGTGCTTGGAATTCATTCTTTGAGCTCGTGTCCGTGAAGAGTCCGGCCGGCGGTCGTAATCTCGGCGGCACGTCCTTCATGTAGCGGGCGATCACGCCCCAATAGGCCTTCTCTTTTCCTTCGAAGTCTTGGGGGCGCTTGATCAGGTCCGAGACCGCCTGCCAAGCGGTCCGCTTCCGCAGCCACTCACGGGTGAGCCGCCGCGCGTCCACCAGGTGATCGACCTGGGCGTCGGGCGCATAGATCAGTTTATAGCCCGCGGTTCGCAGCTTCTCGATGACCGCGCTTTCTTCGTTGCTGAGGAGCGTGGCGCCGCCCCCTGTGCGGCCGAGCGCTGTGCTGAAACCGCCGATTTCTTGTAAGGCGGCCACCCGGAAGGCGACGTTCGCGCCCGCCACCCATTCGTCGTGCGCGGCTTCACGCAACGTCCCGCCCCAATTCACGACGGTCAGCATGCCCAGCATTTCATCGTGGACGAAACTTGGCCGGGGGATCTCCCAAATCGGGTCGATCCGGCCGCCAACGATCGCGGCTTCGTCGCCGAAGGTCTCGAACGCCAAGACCAGCTGGGCCAACCATTCCGCGTCGGCGATCGCATCATCATCGAGGTAAGCGACAATCGGCGACGCCGCCTCGCGCGCAGCGACATTTCTCGCATTCGACAGACCGGGTGTTTCTTCGAGAATATATTTCACGCGGCGCTCGCCGGCATACCTCTGCTTGAATGCGGTCTTGTTTTCTCCGGCCGGCGAGTTGTCGATCACCAGGATTTCATAGTCTGCGGCGCGCAAAGACTGCCCGAGACAGCTTTCAATCGCCTTCGGCAACAGATCATATCGGTTATAGGTGCAGATGACCGCGGATATGATCTTCTTCGCTCTCGCGCGCGCCATCGCCTAGGCTCCGGTTCGGGGCTGCACCACCAGGCTTTGAAAGGCGACGCCTAATAACCGGTCGTCTTTGCTGGCTGGGTTCTTTTACCTCGGGCTCCAAACCCGCGAAGCTTCAAACTGAAGAACGGTGTGCCGGTTACGCTCGAGCTTCGGCAGCTTCAGAAGGTGCGTCGCCACCGCCTCTCCGACCCGCACGTCGTCCCATTTGGCCAAGGCGCCATCGACATAGGCGCGGACGGTCATCCCATCGCCGAGCGAAAACTTGCAGAGATTCAGGGCCGTTTCCAGGCGGCGCGATCTATCCAAGAAGAGAACGAACTTGAAGCTCGGGGTAGGCCCGGTCCAACGGTAAGCAAGCCCATTGTTGGTGTATTCCAATTTGTGGAACCCATCGGCCTCCTCGAACGCGCCTTCGGCCGTCACACCGCATTCGGACGCATATCCCTCATCGCGGATCTCGTAATGACGTGTCAGAGCCTCGACCACATGCTCAAGCGCGGCGACACGCGCAGCCAAGCCGCCGGAAGAGGCTGCCTCGGACGCCGCGTTCTCTTGGGCGACGATCTGCTTCGACACAACCGTCATCAAAGACTCAATGCCAGTTGATCTGTAATCCCGCCTCAGGTCGGCGAGAACCTGCGAGATCTTCTCGGTTTCCAATTACAGCTCCATGCGATTTGCACGCGTCGACATGAACGCCGCGAACGCCCCCCGGCTCCAATCATATTGACCGAGCGGAAACAACGCTATTTTTGCGCCGCCACCAATCGCGTGGCCCATTGAAGTCAAGGTCGTGGTAGACCATG
>CAYYNG010000379.1:0-2668 GCA_964472435.1 uncultured Hyphomonadaceae bacterium
GAGCTCGTTGTAAAAACTGGCAAATTCGATCCCGATCGCCCCCGAGCCGATGACGAGTAGTCGCTTCGGCAGCACGTCCGGCACCATGGCTTCGCGATAGGTCCAAACCAGCTTGCCGTCGGGTTCGAGCCCGGCTTGGGGGACGGCGCGGGCCCGCGCGCCGGTGGCGAGGATGACGTGGTTCGCCTTATAGGCGGTCTCCGCGTCCTCCCCGTCCGTCACGATCACCTTCGGCGCGGGAGACGCTTTATCAAGCCGCGCGGTCCCCTCGATCACCGTGATCTTGTTCTTCTTCATCAGGAATTTCACGCCGCCAGAGAGCTGGCCGGCGATCGCGCGGGAGCGTTTTACAACCGCCTCGAGATCGACTTCGGGCTTTTCCACCTTGATCCCGAAATCGGCGGCGTGCGCGATCAAGTGGTGCACCTCGGCCGAGCGGAGCAGCGCCTTGGTCGGGATGCAGCCCCAATTGAGGCACACGCCGCCGAGCTCTGCGCGCTCGACGATCGCGGGCTTCATGCCCAGCTGGCTTGCGCGGATCGCGGCCACATAACCGCCGGGACCGGAACCGATGACGATGAGGTCGAATTGCGTGTCGGCCATGAAGCGGGCCTCCAAGAGTTGTTCAGGAATGAATGTCTAGAGCAGCATCGCTTCGGGCGTTTCGACATAGCGCTTGAACGCCCGCAGCCATCTCGCGCCCTCCGCGCCGCCGATGACGCGGTGGTCGCAAGTGAGCGTCACGCTCATGATCGTCGCCGATTTGATCGCGCCGTCTTCGGCTACGACGGCGCGCTTTTCCCCCGCGCCGACCGACATGATCATCCCCTCGGGCGGATTGATAATCGAACCGAAATCCTTGATGCCGAACATGCCGAGGTTCGAGAGCGAGAAGGTGCCGCCCATATATTCGTGGGGTTTCAGCTTGCGGTCCCGCGCCCGCGCGGCGAGGGCTTTCATCTCTTCGGAGATTTCGGCGAGGCCTTTCTTCTCAGCGTCCCGCACCACCGGCGTGATCAGCCCGCCATCGATGGCCACCGCCACCGAGATGTGGGCGGCCTTATGATAGGCGATGCCGAGATCGGTGAAGCTCGCATTGCAGTCCGGCTCATCCATTAATGCGAGGGCCGCCGCCTTGATCAGCATGTCGTTGACAGAGACTTTCACGCCCTCGGGTGCGGCCTCGTTGATCGATTTTCGCGAAGCGAGCAGATGGTCGAGCGCCAGGTCCACCGTTAGCGGGAAATGCGGCACCTGCATGAAGCTCTGGGCGAGCCGGCGGGCGACGGTCTTGCGCATTCCGTCGAGGGGTTTGAGCTCATAGGTGTCCGGCGCGTAGACCCGGTCGTCGAGAATCTGCGGCAGGATGAGACCGTCCGGCGAGACCGGCGCGCCGGAGGGCGCGGGCGCTGACAGGCCGGGCTGGGCGGCTTCGACATCTTTCTTCACGATCCGGCCATGAGGGCCCGAACCTTTGCCGGCGAGGGCGCGGAGGTCGACGCCCTTTTGCGCAGCCATGCGGCGCGCAAGCGGGCTGGCTTTGATCCGATCGGCGCCGTTCGCAGGTTTCGCCATGGGTGCGGCTGGCGTCGCTCGGCCGTTGGCTCTGGGGGCGGCGGCCGGCTCGGTCGAAAGCGCTTCCGCTTCGGGCGTGGGTTTCGTCGCGGGCGCGGCGGCTGGCGCTTCGACGCTGGCGGGGTCCTCGCCCTCCTCGGCCAAAACCGCGATTACGGCGTTGACCGGGACGCCCTCGGCGCCTTCGTCGACCAAGAGTTTCGCAACCACCCCTTCGTCGACGGCTTCGACCTCCATCGGCGCCTTATCGGTTTCGATCTCGGCGATGATGTCGCCGGAGCTCACCGTGTCGCCCGGTTTAACGAGCCATTTTGCGAGGGTGCCCTCCTCCATAGTAGGGCTTAGCGCGGGCATGGTGATCGCGATGGGCATGGGCGGTCTC
The DNA here is from genome assembly GCA_964472435.1 of uncultured Hyphomonadaceae bacterium. GTDB lineage: Bacteria > Pseudomonadota > Alphaproteobacteria > Caulobacterales > Hyphomonadaceae > CAYYNG01. Next base: position 1,958 of record CAYYNG010000379.1, read on the forward strand.
CTACATCCCCTCGCAAACGCGCTTCACGGCCGCGACGATATCCTCCGGCCCCGGTAAACTCATCGCTTCAAGGTTCGCGGCATAAGGCAGCGGGACGTCTTTCTGGTGCACGCGCGCCGGCGGGGCGTCGAGATAGTCGAAAGCCTCATCCACGACCGTGGCGGCGAGCTCTGCGCCGACGCCCATGAAGCGCCACCCCTCTTCGGCGGTGACCAAACGATTGGTTTTCTTGACGCTTTCGACGACCGTGGCCGTGTCCATCGGCCGGATGGTGCGAAGGTCGATCACCTCCGCGTCAATCCCCTCGCCGGCCAGCGTTTCGGCCGCCTGCAGCGCGAAACCGACCATGCGGGAATAGGCGGCAATCGTCACGTCAGCGCCGACGCGCCGCACCTTGGCTTTCCCGATGGGCAGCACCCAGTCTTCGACGTCTGGGACATCGAAGCTCTCGCCATAGAGCAGCTCATGCACAAGGCACACGACCGGGTTCGGGTCGCGGATCGCGGCCTTCAAAAGACCTTTGGCGTCTGCCGCGTCATAAGGCGCGATCACCTTAAGTCCGGGCACATGGCCATACCAGGCGGCGTAGTCCTGGCTGTGTTGCGCGGCGACGCGCGAGGCCGCGCCGTTGGGCCCGCGGAAGACGATGGGGCAGCCCATTTGCCCACCCGACATGTATAGCGTCTTGGCCGCGGAATTGATGATCTGGTC
>CAYYNG010000380.1:0-2662 GCA_964472435.1 uncultured Hyphomonadaceae bacterium
GGTCGACCGCGGCAGCATGCCGTATTCGGCGGTGACCCAGCCGGTCACCTGGCCCCTCAAAAAAGGCGGCACGTTGTCTTGCCAACTCGCCGTGCACAGCACGTGCGTGTGTCCGAACTTCGCAAGGCAGGAGCCCTCTGCATAGCGCGTGACGCCGGTCTCCAGGCGAATATCGCGAAGGTCGTCCGGCGCACGGCCGGAGGGGCGGGCGAACTCGGTCATCGGCGGGCTCCTCGAGGTTGGGCCGCCGCACAAAGCCTCGTTCGAACCCCGGTGTCCAGGGCGGATCCGAATGCGTTGAACCGAACAGCTGCGAGACCTATTGAAAGGGGGCCATGACAGGATCGCACTCCGAATCGTTGATGCAGACGCTCGACGCCCGCGCGCGGCGCATCTTTCAAGAGATCGTCGAGGCTTATTTGGCGACCGGGGAGCCGGTGGGCTCGCGAACCTTGTCGCGCGGCGGCATCGAAGCCTCGCCCGCCACCATCCGCAACGTTATGGCCGACCTCGCCGATCTCGGCTTGATCGCCGCGCCCCATGTCAGCGCCGGCCGCGTGCCGACCCATGCCGGCCTGCGGCTCTTCGTGGACGGGTTCCTTGAATTGGGCGAACCGTCCGACGCCGACCGCAAGACAATAGATGCGCGCCTGCACGCTGCAGGGCGCGACCTCACGGCCGTCTTGAACGAAGCCTCGGATCTTTTGTCGGGCTTCGCCCGGGGGGCGGGGCTCGTGTCGTCGCCGAAACGCGATGCGCCGATCCGGCACGCCGAATTCGTGCCCCTCGGCTCGGGGGAAGCGGTCTGCGTCCTCGTCACCGAAGACGGCGATGTTGAAAACCGGCTGGTTAAACTGCCGATCGGCCTGCCGGCGACGGCGCTGATCGAAGCCAGCAACTATATCAATGCGCGCATGAAGGGGCGGACCCTCGGCGAAGCGCGGGACGCGATCCGGACCGACATCGCCGACCGCCAGGCGCAGCTCGACGAGGCGGCGAGCGGGCTGGTGGAGGCGGGGCTTGCGGAGTGGTCCGGGGCGGCGCCGGACGGTGAACGGTCCTTGATCGTGCGCGGCCGCGCCAATCTTCTTGAAGACGCCGAGGCGGCGGAGGATCTCGATCGCGTGCGCGTTCTATTTGAAACGATGGAGCGCCAGCAATCCCTGCTGGAGGTGCTCGATTCGACCCGCGACGCCGAGGGCGTTCGTCTTTTCATCGGTTCTGAAAACACACTCTTTCCGCTTTCGGGTTCAAGCGTGATCGTCGCCCCCTATATGAGCCCCCAAAGACGGGTGGTCGGGGCCCTCGGGGTGATCGCGCCGACCCGGCTGAATTATGCGCGCGTGATTCCGATGGTCGATTACACCGCGAAAGTGGTCGGGGAGATCATCGGTCGCGCGCGCGATAACTGACGGACAAAGCATGAGCGACGAAAATCTTACCTCCGACGCGCCGGAAAACGGCGACAACGACCCTGTGGACCTCGCGGCGGCGAGAGACGCAGCCGCTGAGAGCATCGCGGCGGAAGCCGAGGAGGCTGCCGCGAACCCGCCAACTCCGGAAGAGCGGATCGCGGAGCTTGAGGCGGAGACGGCCGACCTTAAGGACAAACTCCTCAGAACTTTGGCCGAGAGCGACAATATCCGCAAACGCGCGGACAAGCAGGTCGCCGAGGCCCGAGCCTATGCGATCGAGAAGTTCGCCGGCGACCTCTTATCGGTTTCGGACAATCTCAGCCGCGCGCTCGATGCGGTCGACGAGCCCGTGAAAGAAGCCCTCTCCGAAGGCGGCCGGGGGCTGTTGGGGGGCGTGGAGATGACCCAGAAAGAGCTGCACGCGGTGCTGGCGCGCCACGGGGTCACCGCCGTCGACGCCGCGCCGGGCGCAGCGTTCGACCCTAACCTCCACCAAGCCGTCAGCCAAATCCCTTCGGAGCATCCTGCGGGCGCGATCGCGCAGCCCTTCCAGTCGGGCTGGAAGATCGGCGAACGCGTGCTGCGGGCGGCCATGGTGGCCGTCAGCACGGGGCCGGCGGCGTAATGTCGGTTGCGCATGGCGATTTCCACCCCCTGGTCTTGAGCCCGACAATGCGCTTCCCATATCCCTCCCATATCGCAGCTGGCCTTGGCCGCCTGCGCATCTACAACCCGTGGAGCCGCCGGTCGTAGGCGCTGCGTCTGCAGGCCACCCACACAGCAATCGGCGGCGGCCGAGAAAGAGGATAAAGACCCGATGGGCAAAATCATTGGCATCGACCTGGGCACCACCAATTCCTGCGTCGCCGTGATGGACGGCAAGGACGCGAAGGTGATTGAAAACGCCGAAGGCGCGCGGACGACCCCCTCGGTCGTGGCGTTCACCGAAGGCGGCGAGCGCCTCATCGGCATGCCGGCGCGCCGCCAGGCCGTAACCAATCCCGACTTCACCTATTACGCGATCAAGCGCCTGATCGGCCGCACGTTCGATGACCCAACTGCCCAGAAGGACAAGGAGCTTTCCCCGTTCGACATCGTGAAAGGCGCCAATGGCGACGCCTGGGTGAAGGGCCGCGACAAAGACTACGCGCCGCAGGAGATCTCCGCCTTCATCCTCACCAAGATGAAAGAAACAGCCGAGGCCTATCTCGGCGAAACGGTGACCCAGGCGGTGATCACCGTTCCGG
>CAYYNG010000381.1:0-2661 GCA_964472435.1 uncultured Hyphomonadaceae bacterium
CGAGATTCGGATCGATACGGTCGAGCAGTCGGCGGACGAGGCGGCCGACGCCGTTGTGGAGTGGATGACGAATAAGGGCTTCTTATCGACGTGACGTCGGGGCGCCTCGGCGCCGCGCGCCTTGCCGGCCAGCGATCGCTCCTCTAGCCATATCGGATGACCGACGCGACCGGCTACGAACCGCTAACCTCGATCGAGGCGATCACAAACGGCCTGGGGGAGGTCGGCTATATCTCCACCCGGCCGATCTCTACGGCCATCTACCTTGCGCACAATCTACGCAAGCCGGTTTTGGTCGAAGGGCCGGCCGGCGTTGGCAAGACCGACCTCGCCGCCTCCCTCGCCCGGTTTCTGGAAATTCCGCTCATTCGCATGCAATGCTATGAAGGCCTCGACGAGGCGAAAGCGCTTTAAGAGTGGAAGTACGGCAAACAACTCCTCTACACCCAGATCCTTAAAGAGAAGCTTGGCGATGTTCTGGGCGATGCGGCGACGCTTGCGGCCTCGTTCGACAAGCTGCGCGGGTTCGAGGATTTGTTCTTCTCTGAGGATTTTCTTGAGCCGCGGCCACTCCTCCGCGCTATGCGCCAGCCCCGCGGCTCGGTCCTGCTCGTCGACGAGATCGACAAGTCGGACGAAGAGTTCGAGGCGTTTCTTTTGGAGATCCTCTCCGAGTACCAGGTCACGGTGCCGGAGCTCGGCGCCATCGCTGCGCAAGTGCCGCCGATTGTCGTGCTCACTTCCAACAATGTGCGCGAGCTCGGCGACGCGCTGAAACGCCGTTGCCTGCATCTTCATATCGATTTTCCCGACGCCGCCCGGGAACGGCGGATCGTCCGCGCGCGGGCCCCCGACCTGTCCGAAAGCCTGCTCCGCCAGCTCGTGGCTTTCGTGCAATCCCTCCGCGAGCAAGACATCCGCAAACAGCCCTCGATTTCCGAAACCGTAGACTGGGCGCGGACGTTGCTCCTCATGCACGCCGACGCCTTAGAGCCCCAATTGGTGCGCGACACGCTCAACGTGCTTCTAAAGCACGAGACCGATATCGCGGCCGTCGATCGCGAGCTCAACATGCTCACGAGACGAGCGGCCGAGGCCGGCGACGCGGCGTGACGGCGGCGCCGGACCGGGCCATTTCCGACTTCGTTCGCGCGCTGCGCTCGGCGGATGTCCGTGTGTCGCCCGGCGAAACCATAGACGCCGCGCGGACGCTCGAAATCGTCGGCTATGGCGATCGGGCACGGCTGAAAGACAGCCTCGCCTGCGTGCTCGCCAAATCTCTCGAGGAGAAAGAGACCCACGACAGGCTATTCGATCTCTACTTCTCGCGCCGGAAAGCCGAGCCCGAGCCCGAAAGCGGAAAGGCGGCCGCGCCCGAAGAACGGCCGGCGGAGGCCACTTCGATCCGAGAGCTCGTTGAAAGGGGCGACGAGACCGAGATCGCCCTGGCGCTGGAGGCGGCGGGCCAGGCGGCCGGGGTGTCCGACATCCGGTTCACCACGCAAACCGGCGTCTACGCCCAGCGCATGCTCAAGATGATGGGGGTGGAGGCGTTGGAGAGCGATTTGCTCGACCGGCTGCGCGCAGGCGCGCCGCAAGACCAAATCGAAGCCGAAGACCTAATGGCCGCCCGGTCCGAGATGATGCGCCGCGCGCGCGACTATGTGGAGCAGCAATTCGAAGTGTTCGGTGCGGGCGAAACCGAGCGGTTTCGGGAAGACATCCTCAGCGAACGGCGGATCAGCGCGCTCGACCAAAACGATCTCGACCGCATTCAGCCGCTGATCGCCAAGATTGCTCGGAAACTTGCAGTGAAACATTCGCGGCGACGCAAAATGCGCAATCGCGGGCAGCTCGATGTCCGCCGGACGTTGCGGGCGAATGCGGGGCTCGACGGGGCCCTGTTCGACCTCGCCTGGAGGCGGCGCCGGCGGGACAAGCCGCGAATTGTCGTAATTTGCGACGTCTCCGGCTCCGTCGCCCAATCGGTCCGCCTTCTCTTGCTCCTTCTCTACGGGCTGAACGACGTCGTTTCGGACCTTCGGCCCTTCGCCTTCTCCGGCCGGCTGGACGAGGTGGGCGACGATCTTTCCGTGGGGGCCTTCGCCCCGGCGATGGACCGGATCATCAATCGGCTCGGCATGAGCCCGACCGATTACGGCCAAGCGCTTTCGGATCTAAAGACACGGTTCTGGTCCGCCATCGACAGGCGCACCACGGTCCTGATCCTAGGCGACGGGCGCAGCAATTACGGCGATCCGCGGCTCGATATCTTCAAAGACCTGGGAGCGCGGGCAAAACGGGTGCTTTGGCTCTGCACCGAGCCGCGACCGCTCTGGGGCTCGGGCGACAGCGCGATGCTGCGCTACGAGCCCTATTGCCATGGCGTCAGCATCGTCTCGACGCTCAAGGATCTCGAACGGGCGGTCGATGCGGTGCTCGCGGGCTACCGCTGAGGGTCACGTCTCTCCCCGCCGCCTTGCTAATCGGAACACGCGTGGATTAAGTCGAGCGCTTCCCTGAGCCCTGCGAAAGGCGCGATAGATGGATCTCGACCAACTCTTTATTTTCGCAGGTGTTTTCTTTGCCTTCTCCCTGATCTCGCGCCGGGTCGAGGGCACGGTGCTCACCCCGCCCATTCTCTTCACAACCGCCGGCCTC
>CAYYNG010000382.1:0-2657 GCA_964472435.1 uncultured Hyphomonadaceae bacterium
TGTTCGGCTAATACCACGGTCGAGCCGGGCTGCACCCTGATCTCGCCGCTGTCGGGCTCGATCCGACCCGCGACGATTTTCATCTGGGTCGACTTCCCAGCGCCGTTGCGGCCCACCAGGGCCGCGCGCTCGCCTTTCGAGATCGCCAAGTCCACGCCTTCGAAGAGCGGCTTGCCGCCGAAGGAAAGCCGAACGTCGGCGAGGGTCATGAGCGGGGGCTGGGCCATGGGCGAGGGGTCTAGCGCGGCGGCCGCCTTGGGATAAGGTGGAGACGATGCGACGGACTTTCGGCCGCTCTGCGTTAGAGAGAGCGAGTAACACACAGGCGGAGGCGTCAACATGTCCCTGGAGGGTGCGATTGCGGCGACCCGGTTCGGCTTGGGCGCCCGGGCCGGTGAGATCGATTTGGCGAGCGGCGACCCTGCGGCTTGGCTGACGGACCAGCTCACGCCCGTGGCGGCTGGGGCGTTTCCTGATGCGAATTTGCCGACGTCAAAAGAGGGGCTCATCACTCTGCAGAGCTTCTTCCAGGCCCGGCGGGACCGGCGCCGCGGATCGACGCCAGAGTTCGACGCGAGCCGGGCCGACGAGTTTCGACGCGAAATCGGCCAAGCCGTAAGGGCCGAGGTGACAGCGCGCTCCACCTTCGGCGCGGCGACGCTCAAGCCGTTTCACGAGCGCTTGGTCCGGTTCTGGTCCAACCATTTCACCGTATCGGCGACGGATGCAGCGACCTCTTTCGTAGCCGGCGCCTATGAGCGAGAAGCGATCCGCCCGAACATTCTTGGTTCGTTTGCCGATCTCGCCCTTGCCGCGATCCTCCACCCAGCGATGCTGGTCTATCTCGACAACTGGCAGTCGATTGGTCCAGGCTCGCGCGGCGGGCGCGGCGGGCGGCGAGGTCTCAACGAAAATCTCGCGCGCGAGGCGATGGAGCTGCATACCGTAACCCCTGCCGCGGGCTACACTCAAGACGATGTCACCGAGTTCGCCCGCGCCCTGACGGGTTGGACGGTCGGCAACCGGCGGATCGGCCAAGACCGGCGAGGCGAGGTCTTGTTCTCAAATCTCATCCATGAGCCCGGCGCGCGAACTGTGCTAGGCCGGAGATATGGAGGGGACGGCGCCGATCAGGCGACGGCGATCATTCGCGATCTCGCCGCGCGACCAGAAACCGGCCGGAATATCGGTTTCAAACTGGCTCGCCATTTCATCGCGGATAATCCGCCCACGGACTTAGTCGTTCGGCTCGAACGCACCTTTCTCGACACTGGCGGCGATCTGATGGCGCTTTATTCGGCGTTGATTGCGGCGCCGGAGGCGTGGAGGCCCGAGGCGGAGAAAGTCAAAACACCGGACGAGTTGTTGACCTCGACCGCGCGCCTCCTGGGCCTGCGGGCCGCCTTTGCTGGCGATCCGCGCGGGGTTTTCGAGAGCCTGGCCCAGCGTCCACTCGCCGCGCCCTCTCCCAAGGGTTGGCCCGATGAAGCGGCTGCCTGGATCGGGCCGGATGCTCTGTCTAAGCGGATCGAATGGGCCAACCGTGTCGCCGAGCGCGCGCCGACGGTCGATGCGCGGGAGCGTCTTGAAGTGGGGCTCGGGCCCCGCATCGCAGCCGATACGATGATCGCCGTCGCGCGCGCCGAAAGCGGCCGCCAAGCCCTTGCCATCGCTCTGCTGAGCCCAGACTTTCAAAGGAGATAGAGGATGACCCGATATTCGAGACGGGCAGCTCTTCGTCTGATGGGCGCCGCCGCAGCCCTGTCGACGTCCGGCGCCGCTTTCGCCCAAGGCCCCGAGGGACGGAAGTTCATTTTTGTGATTCTCCGCGGCGGCATGGACGGGCTCAGCGCCCTGATCCCCGACGACCCTGAGCTCGAGGCCCTGCGCGGCGGCATCCTGCCCGACCTCGGCGAGAGGATCGATCTCGGCAACGGATTTCGGCTGCATCCGGGCCTGACCGAGCTCCACGGATTGTATGAGGGCGGCGAGGCGGCCTTCGTACATGCCGCCGCGACCCCATATCGCGCCCGGTCCCACTTCGATGCCCAGGACGTGTTGGAGACGCTCGGCCCCGGCAGCGCGCGCGACGGCTGGCTCAATCGCGCCCTCCAAGCGGCGGGCGGCAAGGGACTGGCGGTTGGGTACGCGATGCCGCTGGCTCTTAAAGGCGTGGCGCCGGCCACGAATTGGTCGCCCCCGGTCTTCGACGCGGCGCCTGACGATCTGCTCGATCGGCTGGCCGATCTTTATGTGTCGGATCCCGTTTTCGCCGATCCGCTCGCCATGGCGCGCCAGACCGTGGTGTCTGACGTAGAGACCGGGCGGCGTGGCCTCGGCCCTGCAGCCCAGTATGAAACGACGCTGACGGCGATGGGCGAGCTGTTGGCCGCCGATGGCGGGCCCGGGGTCGGCATGGCTTCGCTAAACGGGTGGGACACCCACGCGAACCAAAAGGGCGCGCTGAACCAGCGCCTCAAGGGACTTGATGGCGGAATTGCTGCGTTGAAACGCGCCCTCGGTCCGGCTTGGGCGAAGACCTTTATCGTTTTTTGTTCCGAGTTCGGACGGACGGCGGCGGCGAACGGGACGCGCGGTGCCGATCACGGAACGGGCGGGCTCATGGTGCTCGCCGGCGGGGCCGTGGCCGGCGGAAA
>CAYYNG010000383.1:0-2629 GCA_964472435.1 uncultured Hyphomonadaceae bacterium
CGGCGATCGTCAATTCGTAGAGTGCGATGTGCGTCGCACCGTGAGCGAGGGCCGCCTCCAGCTCCCTGCGCCAGGCCTCGACCGGCTGGCCGGGCCGCGCATAGATCAAATCGATCGAGAGATTTGGAAACACCGAAAGGCCGGCCTCGACCGCGGCCCTGGCCGCCGCTGCGTCATGGTCGCGCCCGAGAAATCGGAGGGCGTCGTCGTCTAGCGATTGCACCCCGATGGAGAGGCGGTTGACGCCCGCCGTCCGCCACCCTTGGAGGTCGGCTGCGAGCAGATCGTTCGGGTTGGCCTCCAAGGTGATCTCGGCGTTGGACCCGAGGCCCCATGCGGAGCCGATCGCGGCGATGAGTTCGGCGATCCGGCCCGGCGGGAGCAGAGAGGGCGTGCCGCCTCCGAAAAACACGCTGGTCGCCGGCCGCCGGCCGGTCATGGCGGCCTGGCTGGCGATGTCGGCCGTCATCGCCGAAATCAGCGGGCCGGGCTCGCGATCCTTCGCGGCGTAGACGTTGAAATCGCAGTAGGGGCAAATGCGCGCGCAGTAGGGCCAGTGGACATAGACGCCGAAGCCGAATTGCGGGCCGACCGCCGGTTGCAACCTCACGGCAGCAGCGCGGCCTTCAATTTCCGAAACGCATCCGCCCGGTGGCTCATAGCGTGTTTTTTGGCGGGGTCCATCTCCCCGAAGGTCTCGGTTTCCCCGTCGGCGCAGAACATGGGGTCGTATCCAAAGCCGCGCGCGCCCCGGGGCGGCCAAACCAGCTCGCCCGCCACCTCGCCCTCGAACACGGCCTCCTCGCCGCCCGGCCAGACGACCGCCAGCGCGCAGATGAATTTCGCCCGGCGATTGTCGCCGCCGCTCGCCTCCAAGCCCGCCTGCACCTTTTCCATCGCCCGGCCGAAATCGCGCGGCTCGCCCGCCCAATCGGCGGAGTAGACGCCAGGATCGCCGCCAAGGGCTTCAACTCCGAGGCCGGAATCATCGGAGAGGGCGGGAAGCCCGGTCGCCTCGGCGGCGGCGCGCGCCTTGATCAAGGCGTTTCCGGCGAACGTCGTCTCGGTCTCTTCGGGCACGGCGAGCCCCAGCTCGCCGGCCGAGACCACCTCGAGACCGAGCGGTTCGAGCAAGTCGCGCAACTCTCGAACCTTGCCGGCATTATGGGTTGCGGCGACGAGACGGCCCGAGCTCGGAAAACGCTGCGTCATCGCGATGCGCCTCCGATCTTGCTTGTCGCGCGAATGCGATTATCGTTTAGCGGTAAGTTCATCATTATGGATCCAGACTTCGCCTAGGCGATCTCGCTGGGAAGCGAAAGGCGCAAATGAGCGCAGTGAAACGCAATTCGATCGCAGCGGCGCTGAGCGTCGTCGTCACCGCCGCGCTGTGGATCACAGCGGCGGTCGGCGCGATGGCGTTTGTAGTGCTCGGGCTTGGCCTGATTGCAAGCTTGAACGGCGGCGCAGTGCGGTTTCCGATCGGCGGCGCTTTGGCCGACGGGGTCAGCCCCGGCGCGTTCATCGCCGGCTTGTCGGTTCTGGTCGTCGTGGCCCCGGCCGTGATCTATATCTGTCGACAGCTCAATCGCATGTTGGCGACGCTGGCCGAGGGCGACCCCTTCGTTCCGGAGAACGCGCCGCGGCTGAGCCGGATCGCCTGGGCCGTGGCGATCATGGAACTCGCCCGCTACGCCATGGTTTTTCTCCTGGGCGCGGTTTTGGATTTCGGCGACGACATGGACGGTCCGCGGTTTGCGATCAATCTCGCCGCTTGGGCGTCGGTCGCCGCCTTGTTGGTGTTGAGTCAAGTGTTCCGCGAGGGCGCGCGCTTGCGGGAAGAAGCGAAGATGACGATCTAGGAGTTGATTTGGCTATTCGCGTGACACTTGACCGGGTCCTTCTGGATCGTCGCATGTCTTTGACCGAGCTTTCGGAGAAGGTCGGCGTGACGCTCGCGAATCTGTCGATCCTCAAAACGGGCAAGGCGAAGGCGGTGCGGTTTTCGACGCTGGAGGCGCTCTGCCGGGAGCTCGAGTGCCAGCCCGGCGACCTCTTGGTGTTCGAGGATGAAACCGACGCCAAGCAGGTCGCGGCCGAATAAGCCTCGGCCGGCCGCCCCGGGCGCTTAGGCGAGCGCGGCCTTCTGCGCCTCGAACAAGCGGTCGCAGCCGATCTCGGCGAGCTCGAGCAGGCGTTGCAGTTCAGTCTTCGTGAACGGGCGCTCTTCGCCTGTGCCCTGCACTTCGATGAACCCGCCGTCCGACGACATGACGACGTTCATGTCCGCCTCGCCCGCCGAGTCCTCGGGATAATCGAGATCGAGCACAGGCTGGCCGCCATAGAGCCCCACCGAGATCGCCGCCGCTTGCTTCTGGATCGGGTTCGCGCCGATGACGCCCTCGGCCTTCAAATAGCGGCAGGCGAGGGCGAGGGCGACGAACCCGCCGGTGATCGCCGCTGTCCGCGTGCCGCCGTCGGCTTGGATGACGTCGCAATCGATCGTGATCTGGTTTTCGCCAAGGGCGGCGAGGTCGGAGACCGACCGGAGCGAGCGGCCGATCAGCCGCTGGATCTCCTGGGTGCGGCCCGACTGTTTGCCGGCGGCGGCCTCGCGCCGGCCCCGGGT
>CAYYNG010000384.1:0-2624 GCA_964472435.1 uncultured Hyphomonadaceae bacterium
GAACTGATCGCCGGCCCAGTTGCGAACGCCGCCGCGATGGGCGTCCGATGAGCGGCCATAAAGATAGTGCACGCCTCGCCGCAGCGGACCGTCCAACACCGTTTCGCAGTCGCCTGGCCGAACCTTCGTCCATCCATCGACGATAACACCGGCCCCCTCCGTCCGGCCCGCGGCCGTTTCAACGACCATGCTCGTCTTGTTGCACACGATCCAGCCGCTCGTTTGCGCCGCCGCGGGCGACGCGCAAATAAGCCAAGCGCCTAGCCCGGCAAGCAGGCTAAGAGACAAGCGTACCCGACCCATGTTCCGTGAAAAGCTCCATCAAGAGGGCGTGAGGCGCCCGCCCATCGAGAATGACCGCCGCTCCGACCCCATCATCCACGGCGCGCGCCGCCGTTTCAAGCTTAGGGATCATGCCGCCTGCAGCCGTGCCGTCGGCGACCAGCGCCGCAACGTCGCCCCGGGCAATTTGCCGGATCAACGCGCCTGACTTGTCCAGCACCCCCGCGACGTCCGTCAAAAGAAGCAGCCTCGCCGCGCCCAGCGCCGCGGCGAGCGCGCCGGCGGCCGTGTCGGCGTTGACATTGTACCGCTCCCCGTCGACCCCGACGCCCACGGGCGCAACAACCGGAATGAAACCCTCCCCCGCAGCGGCGAGCGCGGCGAGAATCGTCGGGTCGACGGCCTCAGGTTCGCCGACAAAGCCGAGATCCACGGCTTGTTCGATATGACTGCCCGGGTCGACGGCTGCGCGCGTCGCTTTCCGCGCGCGGATCAGCCCAGCGTCCGACCCCGAGAGCCCGACAGCGCGGCCGCCGGCGGCGTTGATCGCCCGCACGATGGATTTATTGATCGCCCCCGATAGCACCATCTCAACCGCATCCATGGTCTCGCCATCGGTGACCCGAAGTCCGCCTTCAAAACGCGATTGTATGCCGAGGCGGCCGAGAAGCTCGCCGATTTGCGGCCCGCCGCCATGGACGACCACCGGACGGACGCCGAGATGCTTCAGCAAAACAATGTCTCGCGCGAAATCCGCGGAGAGGGCGGCATCCGCCATGGCGTGGCCGCCGTATTTTACGACGATCGTCTTGCGCTCATATCGCTGGATATAGGGCAGCGCCTCAGAGAGGGTCCGGGCCGTGAACTGCGCCGTTTTGAGAGCCGCGTCGCTACCTGTCATGGAGGGCCCCTCTAGCCCGCTTCGCGGTGGGAGGCAAAGGCCTGAACCAGCCGATTGAAGACATGGCGGCGCGCCTTTGACGGTCAGCCGCCGACAAGGCCGGCGATTTCGGCGCGCAGCTCGGCCAGTCCCCTGCCGGACACAGACGAGGTCGCCAGGGCCACCGGGTGGGCCGCGCCGTGTTTGGCGGCCGCCGCCTCGGCAGCTCCGACGACAGTGTCGAGTTCGCTTGGCTTCAGCTTATCGGCCTTCGTCAAAATGAGCTGGTAGACCACGGCGGCGGCGTCGAGCAGTTCCATGACCTCCTCGTCGGCGGCCATCACCCCGCGGCGCGCGTCGATCAGTAGAAAAACCCGCATGAGCGCCGCCCGGCCGCGCAGATAGTCGCGCGTGAGCCGCATCCAAGCGTGCGCCTGGTCTCGGGAGACCTTTGCGTACCCGTAGCCGGGGAGATCGACGAGATAGAGCCGCCCCTCGCCTAGATCGAAATAGTTGAGCTCCCGCGTCCGGCCCGGTTCGGCCGAGGCCCGCGCCAGCGCTTTGCGATTGAGGAGCGCGTTGATCAAGCTCGATTTGCCGACATTCGAGCGACCGGCGAAGGCGACCTCCGGCCGGTCGCCGGGGGGCAGCTGGCTAAGCGCGGCGCAGCCCTTCAAGAATGCGACGGGACCGGCGCAAAGCTTTCGGCCCGCCTCCAGCGCCTCGGCATCGGGTTCCGCCACGACGTCAGGTCTCGGCTTCGCCCCGGCCGCGCCATCGGGCGATCAGCTTATCGAGCTCGGTCTCAACGCCGCTGCGGCGCATGATGACATATTGTTGGGCGATGGTCAGAATGTTGGACCATAGCCAATATATGACGAGGCCGCCCGCGAAGCCCGCGAACAGCAGCGTGACGCCAAACGGCAGGACTTGCATCATGATCCGCATATTCGGGTCGGGCGGCGGCGGCGAGAGCGACTGCAGCGCCCACATCGTAACGCCGTAGAGGATCGGCAATAGGCCGACCCCAAGGAAGATCCCAAGAAGCGGCACCGCCCGCACGGCTTCGGCCGCCCATGGCAGAATGCCGAACAGATTGCCGATCGCCGTCGGGTCGGGCGCCGACAGGTCTTTGAGATAAAGAAAGGACTCGTGGCGCATTTCCAGGGTTACGCTCAACGTCTTATAGAGGGCGAAGAAGACCGGGATCGTCAAAAGGATCGGCAAACAACCGGCGACCGGGTTCACCTTCTCCCGCTGATAGAGCTCCATCACCGCTTTCTGCTTGCCCTGGGGATCGTCCTTATACTGTTCGCTGATCGCCTTCATCGGCTCGGTCAGTTTCCGCATCTTGGCCATCGACCGATAGCTGCGCGAGTAGAGCGGATAGAGAACGAGCTTCACGATTACGGTGAAGGCGAGGATCGCGAGACCGAAGGAGCCGAGAAGCCCGCGAAGCCAG
>CAYYNG010000385.1:0-2620 GCA_964472435.1 uncultured Hyphomonadaceae bacterium
ACTCCCGACCCTCTGGTCCCAAACCAGATGCGCTACCAGGCTGCGCTACACTCCGGTAGGGAGCAGATAATTGGATTTCAGCAAAAACGCCAGAGCCTGGTGTGCGGCCCATCGACGTCGCGCGATGCTATGTCCGTCGCTCGAAGCGCGCCGCGAGCGTTCGCACATCGAACGCGTCGTCACCGTCATAGCGCGGGGCGTATCGCGCATAGGCCGCCTCGATCTCGTCATGGACTGGCTTGATCCGGTCCATGTTGCAGGCGTGGGTGACGACGTAGAACGCGCCGGCCCGGATCTGCTCGACCGCCTTCTCCGCGAAAAGATCAGCGTCCATCGCCAAATCGCCGAAGGGGGGCGGCGTCATTTCGGATTTCACGAAGCCCGGGCAGATCAAACCGATCGTAATGAAGTCCGGAAACTCCTCCCGCATCGCCTCGGTCAGACCGCGGACGGCGTGTTTTGACGCAATGTACGCAGCCATCTTCGGCATGGCGTTGAAGAATGAGTTCTCAGAGCCCGTATTATAGATCGCCGCCGGCTCGCCCTGCTCCACCATTCGACGACCGAATTCCGCGGCGCCGTGCCAGACGCCGAAGAAATTGACATCGAATACGCGGCGAACGTCTTTAAGCGGAAGGTCCGTCATGCGCTTCGGGCCGAGGCCGACGCCGGCATTATTGATCAGCAGATGAACGGCCCCACGCCGGTCCCACGCAAAATCGGCGAAGGCTGCAACCGAAGCGGGGTCGGTGACGTCCATCGTCATCGCGTCGGCCTCGACGCCGAGGCCGGCGAGCGCAGCCAGGGCGTCGTCAAGCCGGTCTCGCCGCGGCTCGCCGATGACGACCTTCGCCCCGTCCGCGCCGAAGCGCTTGGCGAGCGCGAAGCCAATACCGGTGGCGCCGCCGGTGATGACGACCGTTTTGTCTCTAAACGACAACATCTCGAAGTCCTCCCTGGATCGAGCATAAGCGCGTGACGGAACCCCGGCCACATCGACGGATTCGATAGAACGTGGCGCCGTTGGTCAGGTGCGGCGGCGGAGCGCGCGGAATATCGCGTCGGCCTGCGCCGCAGGTTTTTCGGCGCCCGCCACGAGGTCCGCCGTCACATGGATCAGGTCGCCCTGGACGGCGGTTACGGCGGGCCGCGCCTCCAACCATGCGCCCTCCCGAACCGTCTCCATGAAGCTCAGGGTGAGCTTGAGCGTGACACCGGTCCGACCGGTCGCCGCCCAAACGCCCCAAGCGAGGGCGCTGTCGGCGAACGCCGACGCCATCCCGCCGTGGAGAAAGCCCATGCCGTTGCAGTGTCGCTTAAGGACAACGAGCCCCGACCGGTGGTCGCCCTCGGCTGTCGCGCGATAGAGAGGGCCGTTATGGGTCGTAAACGGGCCGCGAGACGTCGCCGGGGCGAAACCGTCCGGGGGCCCTGACGCCATGCTCAGTCGCCGAAGATCGGATGCACGGCGCGGTCGCCGGGAACGATCCCAAGCTCGGCAGCCGCGCCCGCATTCAGTTCCAAAACCGCCTTGACTGGAACACCGGGGGAGATGGACCGCTCAGAGCCGGGCGCCGCACCGCGCGCGATCATCAAGATCCGGCCGTCTTCATCGAGAAACAGCATATCAAGCGGCAGAACCGTGTTCCGCATCCACATGCCGGCGGGCCTTGGCGCGCCGAAATCGAACAGCATGCCGGCGTTCGCGGCCAAGATCTCCCGCGCCATCAGCCCGATGCGAATCTCATCCTCGTCGTTCGCCACCTCTACGACGAACTCACGTGCGCCGTCCGCCGTTTCGATGACGAGGCCGGAGGTTTCGAGCTGGGGCTGGGGCTGCGCGGTCGCGGACGGCGCTGCAAATGCGAGGAAAGCCAGCGATGCGAACCAGTTCGAAAGGGTCATGCCGATTGGTTTAGGCGAGCGCCGAGGCGGCGACAACCGTCCCAGTCTAGGCGGGCAATCGCACCGAAATCACATGGGCGCCCTTCGCGCCGACCTGGATCACCGCCTCCAGCGCCATCCCGTCGTCGACCTCCTCGATCCCGGCCTTCCGCAGCACGACCACGTGCAAAAAAATATCTTCGTCATCCTCATGGCGCTGCACGAACCCGTAGCCCTTTGTTCGATTGAACCATTTCACACGGACGGCGGCGAACTCGGCCTCATCGGGCGCTGCGCCATTGGGCGGGCTTCGCGGCGGATCCATCTCGATGACGTTCACGGCCTGCCAGCCGCGTTCGCGTTTCACCGCATCGCAAATGATACGCGCGCCCTCGTCGGCGCCGGCCTGACCGTATTTTCGGAGGCAGCTGACATGAAGCATGACATCCTGGCCGACCAGCTCCTCCGTCGCGGACTCCGGCACGACGAACCCGTAACCCTTCGCCACATCAAACCATTTGATATGGCCGATCACTCGGACGGCGTCTGCGTCACTCAACGCGTCGTCTTTCTTCAACACTTCCGGCATGAATTCGGCGTTCCCCAGGGGCGAGAAGGTAGTGCGGATTTTGAAGCTTGTCACGTCACGCGGGCGTCGACGCAATGATTTGTGACGGTAACGTGGCAGTCCCTAGGGGAATCGAACCCCTCTTTCCAGGTTGAAAACCTGGCGTCC
>CAYYNG010000386.1:0-2618 GCA_964472435.1 uncultured Hyphomonadaceae bacterium
GCCCATCAGGTTCGGCTCGGGAAAAAGGCCTTCGAACAGGGTGCAGATGGCGCGGCTTTCCGTGAGATAAGTCCCGTCGTCGAGTTCAAGCACCGGCACTTGGCTCATGTGCGACATGGCGCGGTATTTATCGGTCTTGTGCTCGCCCGCCATGATCGAGACCCCTTCCATCTCGACCGCGTCCAGCTTGCCCTTTGCGCGGAGAAAACAGACCACCCGGTCGGGATTGATGGCGCGGGGGGACTGGTAGAGTTTCATAGGGCGGCTCCTCGTCATGGCTTGCGGCGGACCATGGCCCGGGCCGGTCGCGCCGGCAAGGCCGCCCCAGCGCAACCCTAAAACGTGAGCCGCACCCCGCCCGAAACCTGGCGCGGCTGGCCCGGCCGGGCGCGCCCCGCCGGCGCGAAGAAAGGCGCGTCGGCGAAGACGGCGTAGAGCTCGTCGGTGACGTTCTCGACCCTGAGATCAAAGGCGACATTGTCCGTGATCCGCCACTCGCCGACGAGGGTGAGAATGAACTCGTTTTCAGTGAAGAGCGTGTTCGCGTCGTCGAGCGGCCAACGCCCGATATGGCGGACCCGCGCCGTTCCGGTGACCCGTTCATAGAAAACGGGCGTCCAGTTGAGGGTGAAGTTCGCGATGGTGCGCGGCGCCTCCGCGATCAAGTTGCCGTCGAAGGGGCTATCGCCCTCCGCTGCGAATTGGCGGAAGCGGAAGTCTTGGAAGGCGAAGGTCGAGTTGAAGTCGAAGCCATAGGGAAGATCGGCGGCCAGCGCCGCTTCGATGCCGGCGAAGCGCGATGAGCCCGCATTGATCGAGATGTCGCCCGCGGCCGTGTCGACGCCGGTGACCACGCCGTCGCGGCTCACTTGCCAATAGCCCAAGAGTTCGGTGGAGATCCGCCCGTCCCACCATGTCGCCCGCCAGCCGATCTCGCCGGAGTCGAGGATTTCGGGAGCGAGGTCGAACTCGGCCTGGTCGGCGTCAAGCTCATAGAGGTCGGAAGCGCGGGGAATGCGGAAGCCGCGGGCGTAGCGAGCGAAGAGCGCGTGGTTCTCGTTCACATCCCAAAGAACGTTCGCCTTTGGACTGAAGGCGTCGAACGTGTCGACTTGGTCCGGCAGCTGTAGCCGCGCGTCGCCGGGAACCTCTTCGAGATTGTTATCGAAATCATAGCGCAGCCGGTCGTAGCGGAGGCCGGCTGTCACCGTGACCGGGCCGAACCGCCGCTCGTGTTGGGCGTAAGGCGAGAAGGCGTTGAAATCGACGGTGTAGTCGAACTGGACGCCTTGGGTGAAGAGATCGCCGAACACCACGACGTCCGGCGCGTCTTGGAAGAGGAACAGCGAGAAATCCGTGAATTCGAAATCAACCCCGGCGATGGTGGTCGAGCCGTCGGGGTGGTCGAAATAGGCGCGCGGCAGGAGGCCGAAGGTCTCGACGTCTGCGGTCTCGCGCGGCGTTGTGGCGGGCTGAAAGGTGAGCGTCGCTTCCACCTCCTGGTCGCGATAATAGGGCGTGAGCTCAAAACGGATATTGTCCTTCGGTTCAAAGCCGAGCTTGGTCTGAACCCGGAAATACTCGGCTTCTTCGATCGCCTGTTCGGGGTCGACCTGGGGCGCGAGGCCCGAGCCGAAGATCTCGCCCGCTTCAAAGTCCGCGAGCGGTATCGCGGTGGCGCTTTCGGTTTCGGACTGGGTATAGGTGACGACGCTTTCGGCGGTGAACCGGTCGAGCTCCAGCGAATGGCGGATGAGGCCCTGGGCGCGGGCGAAGGCGGTCTCGTCCCGGAACCCGTCCTCGCCGGAGACGGCGGCGGTGATGCGAAAGGCTTGGTTGTCGGCGATGGGCCCCGCCACCTCCACCTGGCCGTCGAAGAGGCCGAACTCGCCATAGCGCGCGCGAAGCCCGCCCTCGAACCGGTCGAAATTCGGCGCTTTCGAGCGGGCTTGGACCACCCCGGAAAAGGCGTCGGAGCCGTGGAGCGCAGTGCCGGGGCCCCGCAGCACCTCGATCCCGCCGGGAGAGGCAAGCGCTGTAGAATAACCAAGCGCCGATTGATCGAAAAAGACGGACGATTGCAGCGGCACGCCGTCTTCGAGGAACAGGGTCCGGTTGTCGAAGGCGAGCGGCTGGCGGATCTGGATGATCTCCCGCGGCCCGTTCAGGCCTGAGGCGAAGACGCCGGGCGCATCGGCCAAGATCTCGCCGATGCGGATGGCGCGCAGATCTTCGGTGGCCTCGCCGTCGATGAAGGCGAGCGCCGCTGCGGTGTCTGAGAGGGAGCGTCCGCGGCCTTCGACCGTGATCGGCATCAGCCGCTGCGCCTGGGGCTCGCCCGTTCGGTCCTGGTTTTTCGCTTCGGCAGCCGTCTGCCCCGCCGCGGCCGGCGCGCAGAGCGCCGCTAGCGCAACGCCGAAACTCCAAGCCTGCATCGTCATACTCCAAACAAGCTCGCTGGCAGGGCGCCGACCACGGCGCCGGAGAGGCACGTCGCCAAAGTTCCCGCGATCAAGGTCTTGATGGCGAGACCTAAGAACGTCTCCCGCCGCTCGGGTGCGATAATCGTGAGCCCGCCGATGAGAATGCCGATCGAGCCGAAATTCGCGAACCCGCAA
>CAYYNG010000387.1:0-2612 GCA_964472435.1 uncultured Hyphomonadaceae bacterium
TCGACAGTGTATCCCGCATCGGCCAAGGCGAAGAGCGTGTTTCGAAGCGATTCAAACACAGCGAGATGGGCCGCCGTGCCCGCGGCGCCGCCATTGGGCGGGAAATTGAAGAGCGTGATGGCGATCTTGCGCGCCGGCTCGGGCTTCCGCCGCAAGTCGACCAATCGCCGAACGCGCCGCGCCAGCGTCTCCGCCCGCTCCGGACAGGCCTGCATGCGCCGGGCGGAACCTAAGAAGCGGCATTTCCGGCCGCATCCGTCGCAGGCCCCCGACGACCGTGCACCATAGACGATTGGGCCCGTCGCACCGTCCAGCTCCGGGATCGCGACCATGATCGTGGCCTCGACCGGCGAGAGGCCTTGCGGATTGGCGGCCCACCCCTCCATGGACTGAAACTCGAGCGCCTGCGCGGAAAGGTAGGGAACATCGAGCGTTCGCAGCAGATCCGCCGCCGCGCCGGCATCGTTATAGGCGGGCCCGCCGACGAGCGAGAACCCCGTCAGCGAGACGATGGCGTCGACACACGGGCGGCCGTCCCGCATGAAATACGCCTCAATTGCCGCGCGGGAATCGAGACCGCTTGCGAACGCGGGCACGGCCCGCAGACCCGCCGCTTCGATCGCATCGATGACGCCGTCATAGTGGCCTGTGTCGCCGGACAGAATGTAAGACCGCATCAAGAGAACGCCGACGGCTGGGCGCCGGCTGCGGCTGAGCGGCAGCTTCGTGGCGACCTCGGCGACGCGCGGCGCCATGCGCGGATGATAGACGCCGACGTCTGGATAGACCTCCGGCGGCGCGACGGTCAGCGCCCCGCGGAGCTGGGCCCTCGGCCCCGAGGCGTAGCGGTCGATCAAAAAGGCGATCAGGTTCGAGAGGTTGGCTTCAGATCCCGCCAGCCAGTATTGAAGCGCGAGAAAATAGGCGCGGACGTCTTGAGCCGTGCCGGGAATGTATTTGAGCAGCTTCGGCAGCCGGCGCAGCATCTTTACTTGGTTCGCGCCCGCCTTGGCCTTGTCGGACGATCCGCGCAGCCGCTTCAGCAGGGCGATGGGTCCGCTGTCGGGGCGATCCATCCGGAACCGGCCGAGACGGGTGAGCTTCACAATGTCGGCTGCAGAGAGGCAGCCGACCATCGCGTCGCACGCTTCGCGGCGCGCCAGCAGGGCCGGTCGGACCGCTTCGATATGTTCTTCCATGAACAGCATGGATGAAATGATGATGTCCGCCTCGGCGATATCCGCCAGACAGGCGTCGAGCGCTGCGGCGTCGCGTGACCAGTCGGTCGCCGCGTGAAACCCCAGCCGGAGATTTGGAAGCGTTTCCTGAAGCCGGCGCCGCGCGCCGTCCACCGCGGTCTCTAGCTGGCGATCCAGCGAGATCAGGACCACGCGGACCGCGGTCGGATGCGCCGCCTCACCGTCCATAATGGGCCTTCGCGTCATAGAGGGTGTCGATCGAGATGATTTCGAGCCGGCGTTCGGCCGCATAGCGCTCGGCGTTTCGCCGAGCCTTGCCGCGAACGAAAAACGGCACTTTGCGGAGCTCGTCTTCGGCGTCCGGCTCCCATTGAACGACCGAGCTTTCCTTCGGAGGGTCGGCCGGTCGCGCAGAGGCGCCGAGGTGTGAAGCGCCGGCGGCGTCGTTGAACTCGAAATCGTCGCGAAACATGCCCAGCAAGTGCTCCTCGAGCCCCATGACGAGCGGATGGGTCCAGGTATCGAAAAGCACGTTCGCGCCTTCGAAGCCCATTTGCGGCGAATAGCGCGCCGGATAGTCATGGACGTGGGCCGGGGCTGAGATCACAGCGCACGCTAAATTGAGGCGCTTGGCGATGTGGCGCTCCATCTGCGTTCCGAGCACCAGCTCGGGCTGAGCGTCGGCGATCGCGGCTTCGACCTCGAGATAATCGTCTGTGATGAGCGGTTCGACGCCGAACTCCGCCGCCGCAGCGCGCAGGTCGCGAGCAAATTCGCGATTGTAGCAGCCGAGCCCGACGACCCGAAACCCAAGCTCTTTTTCTGCGACGCGGGCGGCGGCGATGGCGTGGGCGGCGTCGCCGAACACGAACACCCGCTTTCCGGTCAGGTAAGTGGAATCGATCGACCGGCTCCACCAAGGAAGGTTCGTCGCTTCGAGCTCCGGGTCAGGATTCAAGCCGGCGAGCTCGGCGACTTCCGCAATGAACGCGCGCGTCGCCTCAACGCCGATTGGAACGATCCGGGTCCGGGGCTGGCCGAACGTTTTCTCCAACCATCGCGCGGCCGTGTCGGCGATTTCGGGATAGAGCACGACATTGAAGTCCGCCTCCCCGATCCGCTGAATGTCCGACGGCGACGCGCCGAGCGGCGCGATGAGATTGATGTCGATCCCCATCGCATAGATCAGCGCGCCGATTTCACGCACGTCGTCGCGGTGGCGGAACCCAAGCGCGGTCGGCCCCAGAATGTTGCACTTCGGACGGCGTGCGGACGTCGCGCGGGGCGGTTGAGAGACCGGCGCGAGCCCGCGGACAATCCGATAGAAGGTCTCCGAGGCGCCCCAGTTCTCCTTCTTGGAGTAGGACGGCAGCTCAAGCGGAATACCGGGATCCGGGAGCCCGAGCCGCTTTG
>CAYYNG010000388.1:0-2609 GCA_964472435.1 uncultured Hyphomonadaceae bacterium
ACGACGAGCCGGTCAGCGCGCTGCATCTGCCGCGCAAGGGCTTTTTGAACCGGATCTTCGATTATAACGGGACGACGCTTCTCGTGTTCGAGAAACTCGGCTGGGCGAAAAACCTGCGCATCGCGCCGCAGTTCGCTTAGGGCTCATTGCCGTCCCAATCGACGATCCAATCGATTTGGTCTTCGTCGAGCACGGTCTCCTCGCTCACGGCGCGGCCCCTGATCGAGCGTTCTTCCCGGTGGACCCGGGCTGGGTCGCCGCAAACGAGATGGTGCCAATCCGGCAGTTCGCCGCCCTCATAGAGGACGCGGTAGGCGCACGTGCGCGGCATCCATTTCAGCTCGCCTAGTTTCGCCGCGCTGAGCTTGACGCAGTCAGGGACGATCGTCTTCCGGTTGACGTAGTCGCCGCAACGGCAGGTCGCAGCGTCGAGGAGTTTGCAGTGCAGCCGTGTGTAGGCGATTTCGCCCGTGTCTTCGTCTTCGAGCTTAAGGAGACAACACTTGCCGCATCCGTCGCAAAGCGACTCCCATTCGGCTTCGGTCATCTCCCAGAGGGATTTTCTCTTCCAAAACGGCGCGGTCATCTCGAAAACCTAACCGATAAACGCGGACGGCGTCTTTAGTCGACGACGCGCAGCCACAGTCCGCAAGCATCGTCCCGCGTTTTGATCCGGCCGACGGCGGCGTTATCGGCGGCGTCGGTTTCTTGGGACCTCAGCGCCGCGATCGCGCCGCCCAACCCCTCGCTGTCCAAGAGCTCGAACAGGCTTTCGGGCGTGTGGCTGCGATAGGGCGAGATGAGCCGGTAGAGCCCGTCGGACATCATCAACAGCTCGTCGCCCTCTGCGATGGCCGCGTCGCGAATGTTCAAATGATCGGCCGCCGTTGAATCAAGTCCGAAGATCCACGTCCCCCCGTCCTCACCGCTATTCTGCCGGCGGCGCGCGTCGCGCAGCCGCGCCCACATCGCCTCCTCGCCCAGGGCGATGAGGGCCTTCGCCTGGGCGGTCTCGGCCTCCGGCTTGTCGGGCGAGCCGATCGTCTCGACGCTTCCATTCCGACGCAGCAGCGCGAGGCAGTCGCCGAGCCAGGCGAAAGTCGCCGCGCCCGTTTCGAGCCGGGCCCAGACCCCCGCCGCGATCGGCCACGTTTCCGCGGGCGCGGTCTCGAGGTCGATGGCCGACTCGGCCTCGGCCCGCGCGCGGACGTCTTCAATCGCGCGGCAGAAATAATCTTGCGGCGGCTCGTCGGCGGCCGGAAGCGCCAGGAGGCGGTCGCTCAGGGCCTGGGCCACCCAGGCCGCGCCGCTTTCGACGTCGGGGAAGGGTTTGATCGTCGAAACGTCCGTCGCGCCGTCGAACACCCAGGCGACGCCGCCGGCGAGATCGAACCCATATCGATCGTCGCCCGACTTGCCTGGCGTTCCCGGATCGTTAATCGCGTCGATCAGTTCAAAGCGCGCCATGGCCGTTGTCCTCCCACCCCGCATCGCAGCCTTCAAGCGCTTTCGCAATCAAGCAAGTGAATGTGTTGTGACGCAACAGGTTTCCGCTATGTGCATGTCCATGTCCCGCCGGTTGCCGCCTCTTCCCGCGCTCGATTGGTCCGATCCGCGCGGCCCCCGCGACCGGGATCATGACGATGTCTACTATTCGGCCGCCGACGGCCTTGCGGAAGCGCGCGCGGTCTTTCTCGCGGGCTCCGGCCTGCCGGAGCGCTGGCGGCGCGGCGGCGATTTTACGATCGCCGAACTTGGGTTCGGCACTGGCCTTAATTTCTTGGCGTCTTGGGAGCTTTGGAACCAAACCGCGCCCGGGGGCGGGTGGCTCAACTTCGTGAGTTTCGAGGGTCGACCCTTGGATCCAAGCGAGGCCGCCCGCGCCTTGTCGGCCTGGCCGGAGCTTGCGCCGCTGGCCGACAAGCTGATCGAGCGTTGGCCGCCGCGGGCGCGCGGCGTGCGGCGGATGGTTTGGCCGGAGGACCGCGTTTCGCTGACGCTGCAGGTCGACGAGGTCGCGGCCGCCCTTCCGGTCGCCCGTTTTCGCGCCGACGCTTGGTTTCTCGATGGCTTCGCGCCCGCCCGTAATCCGGAGATGTGGGGCGAGGCGTTGTTTTCCGAAATGGCGAGGCGCTCGGCGGCGGGTGCGACCGCCGCGACCTACACGGTCGCCGGCGCGGTCCGCCGCGGGCTTGAAGGCGCGGGCTTTTCGGTCGGCAAACGCCCCGGCTTCGGCAAGAAGCGGGAACGGCTTGAGGCCGTCTATAGCGGGGCCGGGCGGGCGGGGGGCGTCAAACCGAATACTGTCGCGGTCGTGGGCGCAGGGATCATGGGGGCCGCGGCGGCGCGGGCGTTTCTCGATCGCGGGGCGGCGGTGACGGTGTTCGATGACGCCCAGGCGCCCGGCGCCGGGGCCAGCGGCAGCCCCCTCGCGCTGGTCATGCCTCGGCTCGACGCGGCAACGCGCACACCGTATCCCTTTCAACAGGAGGCGATCGAGACCCTTACGCGAACCCTCGGGCCGTCGATCGAGGACGGCGGGAGTGCTGAAAGGGCCAGCGGCTTCCTGTGTCTGCCTACCGGTGCAGGCAAGACATTCGTTGCGTTGC
>CAYYNG010000389.1:0-2608 GCA_964472435.1 uncultured Hyphomonadaceae bacterium
CAAAGATGTCGACACCGAAGCCTTGTAGTCGGACCTCTCTCGGCGATTGGGCCTCGCTGTCAGCATCAAGCACCGGTCGACGGGCGGCGAGCTGAAGATCAAGTATCGCGACCTCGAGCAGCTCGACGATGTGTGTCGGCGGCTCACCGCGAAGCGGCGATCCTAGCCACATCGTTCACCAGCGCACGAACCATGGGCGCGCCGAGGACGCCGGCGGTTTTCGCCGCACGTTCGGCGTCGTAGATGCGTTCAAGAAGCCGTGCGAGATGTTTCGGGGGCCAGCGGTCCATGCGCGCTCGAAACGCCGGCCAAGCCGTCTTGAAGACAGGCGGTTTCAGCTTCATGCCGATGTCCCCGCCCTGGCCGCCAGCGCTGTGGGCGGCGAGCAGTCGCTCGGTCTCCCTTTGAAGCGCGCGCAGCACCCCGATTGGCTGAGCGCCGGCGGTGAATAAGCGGTCAAGCGTTCTGGCGGCCGCCGCGGCGTCGCCCGCGAGCGCCTGGTCCGCGAGGTCGTGCAGCGCTCGATCCGTTTCCGCCGCGCCAATCATGCCGATATCCTCAAGTCCGATCGGCCTGCCCAGGCCTCGGCCGTAAAGTGCGAGTTTGGCGATCTCTTGATGGGCGAGCGCGCGATGGCCGCTCAGCTCTTGGATAAAGGCGGCGAGGGCGTCCGGGCCGATTTCCGTGCCGTCCCGGTTGAGGACGTCGCGGACGCGCGTTTCGATGTCCGCCAAATCATCTGAGAAGAGAAGCAGGGCGGCGGCGCTCGCGGAGGCTTCGAAGGCCGTCCGCAGTTTCGAGCGCGATTTGAGAGGGCCCGTTGTCACAAGGAGCCGCCCGGCGAACCGTCCCGGGGTCTCGTCACCCAGCTTGAGAATCTCCAGCAATTTGGCGGCGGATTTGTCGCCGACCGTTCGCATGTGGATGATGCGCTCTTCGCCGAGCAAAGACCGCGCCTCGAGCGCGTCGATCAACGTGGCCGGGTCCTTGCGCAGGGCGTCGTCGTCGATCCGAACGGTTTCTACGTTGGCGTCAGTGTAGGAGGCGTCGGCAAAACGCGCGGCTGCATCTGCAACCACGCCTTCATCGTCGCCGAAGAGCAACGTCGCCCAAATCGCGGGGTCGGGTTTGCCGCAGTAGGCGAGCGCCCGTTTTCCGGAGAGTTTCATTCTTGGGGCTGGGACGCCTGCCGGGCCAGCTTGATCCGAATGTCGTCGACGATCCGGCGAGCAAGTAAATCCATCGCCCGTTCCGAGGCGTCCACCTGGGCCGAGATATCCGCGAATTCGGCCTCAGGCGCCGTAAAGGTCGCCGTGGACCTAAGTTCGCCGCGGAGCGTCGCTTCGCCGGTTTCCAGAACATACTGGCTTGTCGTATTGACATTGGACCGCGCTGCGGCGGCGTCGCCTCGGATTTGCAGGCGATTGATCCGCTCCTCGTACTCGACGCTGAGAATTCCAGACTCAAGGCCAGGAAGCCCCGGCCCGATCTCCCGTAGAAGCGCTTTGCGCAAAAAGTGTCCGGATCTGCCGTCGATTTGCAGAACGTCGACATTTCCCCGATAGTCCGATGCGCCGGCGGACGAATAGACCGGCTGGAAGCCGCAAGCAGTGGCAGAGAGAAGCGCGATGAGGGCGAATAGGACCTTCATGCCACGACGATATTCACAATGCGGCCGGGCACGACAATCACTTTCTTGACCGTCTTTCCCTCGAGAAGCGGCGCAATGTCGGGGTGCGCCATCGCCAAGGCTTCCACTGCATCCGCAGGGGCGCCGCAGTCCGCCTCTATCTCCGCGCGCCGTTTGCCGTTGACTTGGACTGGCAAAATGTCGGTGTCGTCGGCGAGCAGATTCGGATCGGCGTCGGGCCACGGGGCGGCGGACACAAGCCCTTCGCCGCCGATGGCCGCCCAGCACTCCTCGGCGAGGTGCGGCATGAAGGGCGTCAAACACCGCGCGAACATCGACAGCGCTTCGGCCCGGACCTCGGTCGAGGCGCTCTTCTCGGACTTTTTGATCGCAGTCACCCATTCATAAAGCGTCGCGATGGCCGTGTTGAAGCGGAAGCCTTCAATCGCCGCGTCGATGGCGGCCGCGGCGCGGTGGCTTGTCTTTCGGAGCTCCTCGCCTGCGCGGCCTCCGTCGCCTCCGTCGCTGAATGCGGCCCAGACTCTCTGCGCGAACCGGGCAGCGCCCTCGACGCCGGCTTGCGTCCATTCGACGTCGCGATCGGGCGGGGAGTCGGATAGAACGAAAAAGCGAGCGACGTCTGCGCCATAAGTTCCGACAATCGCGTCGGGGTCGACAGTGTTCCGCTTCGACTTCGACATTTTTTCCGAGGGCCCTGCGGTCACCGGTTCGCCGGTGGCGGTCTCAATCCACGCCTGTCCTTGTCGCTCCACCTCGGCGGGAGACAGCCAGCGGCCGTCGGCGGCTTTATAGGTCTCGTGGGTGACCATGCCTTGGGTGAAGAGACCGGCGAAAGGCTCGCCCGAGGGCAAATCGGCCTCGCCGCAATCCCGCATCGCCCGTGTCATGAACCGGGCATATAAAAGGTTCAACACGGCGTGCTCGACACCGCCGATATATTGGTCGACCGGCAACCAA
>CAYYNG010000390.1:0-2605 GCA_964472435.1 uncultured Hyphomonadaceae bacterium
CTCCAGACCGTCGCTTTAGGTCCTTGTTTTCGCGCAAGTATCCGTTCGCAAACGATCCCGTTTGCTCCGAACTTGCTTTAAGCTGCGAAAGCAAGGCCAAATGCGGCTAAAGCGGCGATGGCCGATCCGACCGAAATTGCGAAGACGAACGGAACACTATCGGCCCCCTCTTCTTCTAAGGCCTCTAGCTCTGTTATGACGGCTTGGTTTGCACGGGGTCTCATGAAAAAACCTTGTTCTAAGTGAATTAAAATAGCAGCGCGATCGCGCTCTGGCGGGGGCGAAAAAATGCAAAAAAGACCCGCGGGTCAGCAATCAATTTTTGGCGGACGTAAAGTAAGGACCGGCGACGCGTCGACATTATCGGCCCCCATCATGCGGGCGACCGATGCAAGCGATGAAATGATTTCAGCCCGTTTTTTCGCAGATAACGCGGCGAACGCCTCTATAAAGGTTTCTTGCAGCAGCGGCGGCGCACTCTCAAGCATTTCCGCGCCGGCTTCGGTCAGTTGCGAATGAACGATCCGTCGGTCAGTCGCGCTCCGATAACGCTCCACCAAGCCGTGCTTTTCGAGCCGATCTAAAATCGTCGTCACAGTCGCCTGGCTCAGGCTCGCATGCGACGCGATCTGCTTCGTGGTGACTTCGCCTTGGCTCTCAATGGCTTGTAAGATGATCAGCTGGGGCGCGGACAAGCCGGTCTCTTTCGAAAGTCGGCGCGATTGCACATCGATTGCGTGAATGATGCGCCGCAACAAGG
Organism: uncultured Hyphomonadaceae bacterium; assembly: GCA_964472435.1. Lineage (GTDB taxonomy): Bacteria > Pseudomonadota > Alphaproteobacteria > Caulobacterales > Hyphomonadaceae > CAYYNG01. The sequence goes on from CAYYNG010000390.1 coordinate 761, forward strand.
TTAACACCTCGATTGAAGCTTCGTGCTTCGGCTGAAAGACCGTTCTTGGAGACGTCAGTTGAATTTCGCTGGCCATACTTCGTCATAAAACCTTTCGTTGTCTTATAATTAGAGGTCAAACTGTTTTTGTCAACCTGCCCCATCGACGAAACCGTGGAGCGCCATGCTAATGGCGAACCGATCCTCACATTCGGGAGCTAGCCGGTGCGCGCCATCTGCATTTTGTTTTTTGGGTTCATCGCCGTGTTAGGCGGCCCCGCAACGGCGCAGGAAGCGCGCAGCCCGACCGAGCGATACGAAGCGATCGAGGCGAGGGTCGAAGCCGCCGACGGCGCTTTAGACGAAGCCGCGACGCCGGACGCCGTCTCATCCGCTCGCTTGGATCTCCAGGAAGCCCGCGGCGACCTGCAAGACCTGCAACGTTCCTTCACCACATCGAAGACTCAGCTTGAAGCCGACCTCAGCGTCTTGGGGCCGCCGCCGGATGGCCCCGAACCCGCCAGCGTGGCCCAGCTTCGGCGGAGTTATGCGACGCGAATCTCTGACTTGGACCGCTTGCTGGTGCTCTCAAGCGCGCTCCAGCAGCGCATCGCAGAGCTTCAGGAACAGTCGGCCGAACGCCTTCGCGACGCCTTCGTCACCCGCGTGTTCGAGCGTGCGCCGCCGCCATATCTGCCGAATGAACTCGCCGGCGCGGTCGCCGAATTCTCGGAAAAAGCAGAGCAAGGCGCAGCCTGGTTGTCCAGCCTCTTCGCCGAGGATGCGGAACGGGAGGAAAGCCTGTTTGTGGCTTTGGGCCTCATCGCCGGCAGTCTCTTGATCTTCTACGTCTTAAATGTCCCGGTGCGCGACCGAATCGCCGGCCACTTGTGGCGGCGGCTCCCGAAGCGTCAGCTGACGCCCGCTGGGGCGCCCGCCATCGCCATCACGCGTGCCTCGACGCGCATCGCGCTCGGCGCGGTCGGCGTGTTCATCGTCCACCGGGTGATCTTGGAGTGCGGAATATTGCCAGACGCGACGGAACCGGCGGCCGATCAGATCGCCCAGGCGGTTTTTCTCCTCCTGGCCGCCAATGGCGTCTCCCGCGCGGTCTTCGCGCCCGGCCGTCCCGAATGGCGGATCCCGAACCTCGCCGAGCCGACAGCGGCGGCCGGTCACTGGGGCGCCCTTGCCGTGGCGACCCTTTTTGCGGCCGACCAGATCACGGTGGCGCTGTGGAATGGCGAAAGCCTCGGCCCTTTTCTCCGCCTCGAAACGCTAGCGGCCGCTATCATCTTCGGCGCGGTGCTGACCGGGCTCCACGGCCGGCTCAGCGGCGCGCCGACACATCCGGAAACCCCGCCCGAGCCCGTCGAGGGCGGCGAGCCCGACTCGCCGCCACCCCGCCCCGCGGCGCCACTCACCACCCTGGGCCGGCAGTTCCTCATACTGCCCGCCGTCGCGATGGTGATCGCCAGTCTGCTCGGCTATGCCGCCTTCTCCCGCTGGATCTTTGAAAAAGCGGCCTATTTCGCGCTGTTCGCCGGCTATTTTTACCTCTTACGCGCGTTCCTCGGATCCTGGACTCTGCTCGCCGTTGAACGCCTGGTGTTCGGCAAGTCGCGCCAGGAGCTGCCCGAGGACGACATTGTCGGCTTTTGGACCCGGCTTTCCGTCGACCTTCTTCTCCTCGTCGCGGCTGCGCCCGTCGTGCTCGCCATACTGGGCCTCGGCTGGAGCGAGATCCGAACGCTCGCGCTTAACGTCCTCTCCGGCTTCTCGATTGGTTCGATCCGCATTTCGCCGGCCGGCCTCGTTTACGGGCTGCTTCTGGTTGTCTTCATCTTGGTGCTTACGCGGCTCTTT
>CAYYNG010000391.1:0-2594 GCA_964472435.1 uncultured Hyphomonadaceae bacterium
GGGTTCGATCAGCCAGTGAATCCCACACTAGCCGTTAAATGGTCTCCACGAGCTAAAGCGAAACCGCTCGGCCACCGCCCCTATCCCGGGCCGGAACGGGCCTTATCGAGCGCCTGAATGTAGGCCTCGCCATTGAGTTTTTCTGAAACCGTGCGACGCGCCTGGTCGCCGAGCCGCCGCCTCGCCGCGGGGTCGTGGGCGAGGCTGCGCAGCATTTCGGCGCCGGCGGCGAGATCGGGCTCCGCCCAGACCGTCTTATCGCCGTGCTTGTAGACGTTATAGGGATCGATCGCCGGCGCCAAGCGATAGGGGACCAGAGCTGAATTTCGATCCGTCATGAACTCCATATTGCCCGACCAGCCTGTGGCGATCACCGGCTTTGCAAGGGCCATCGCTTCGGCGAGATGCAGGCCGAAACCTTCCGAGCGATGCGGCGACAACACGATGTCGGCGCGGCTCATCAGCCGGAACAATTCGTCCGCGGGGAGGGACGCGTCGATCAGCTCGATTCTGCGATCGCTTTCGCACGCCCGGGACAGGCTCTTTCGCACATCATCATATTCGGACACGTTTCGGCACTTCAAAAGCAATCGGGCGCGCTCTTCAGTCCGAAAGGCGCGTTGAAAGAGGTCGATGGCCCCGAGCGCGTTTTTGCGATGAAACGAGGATCGAGCATCCGCCATGACGAGACAAGTGATCGCCGAGCCCGTGGCCGCCGGCCCCGTGGTTTTTGGGACCGGGACATGGTGCGGGGCGACGCGAACGGGCTTGGCGATCCTCGACGCGATCGCGTCTCGAACAAAGGCGCTCGGGGTCCAAACCTCCGAGACATGGCGCGACGGCCCCCGCCACGAGGCCGGAGCGACGGGCAGTTCCCAGGCCCAGTACGCGATGACCCGCCACCGCCGCCACCGTCGCAAACCCAGTCGGAACAGCGCGATCTCCGTTTCCGGCGCGTTGAGATGGAGGATCAGCGTTCCGCCGGTTTCTGGCCGCTCAAGACCTGTCGCCCATCCCTCGGACGGAAGATCGACTTGGTTGAACAGCCAGCTGAGGTCCACCGCCGACGCGGCGACGCCGAGTTTTTGCAGCCCCTCGAGGCAAGCGCGCGCGGACTGGCCGACGCCGCTCGCGGTGCTGAACAATCCGGCGACGACGAGCCGCGCATCGCCGCCCAGGTCCGCCCCCGATGGAAGCGTGAACCGCCTCAATCGCCAAACCGCTTTTTCAGTGAGCGTTGGAGCCGCGGTCAACTCGCCCTCTTCCGATCCGTCGGGATCGCCTCGACATCGATTGCGAACGCTCGCGTAAATGAAGCCTCAACGCAATGACGGCTATCGTGCGGGAAGCTTTGGACAGTGTGATCTTGCTGTCGATCAGCCGTTGACTCTCTGCCAGAGCGCGGGGACCTGATGGTCCGATGAGAGTGTTGGTCGTCACTGACAAGTATCCGCCAAATGTGGTCGGCGGCGCAGAAATCAGTCTTCACATGACATTGCAGAGTTTGTCGCAGCGGGGATTTGAAATCGCAATCGCTGTACTTGATAACGCACCCGCGGCGGAGCCCTATTGGGACAATCACGGTGGGTTCGACGTTTGCCATCTGCCCTCGCCGCCGGTTTGGCCTTTATTGCATCCAGATGGCTTCTGGGCGGACCGCCTTCCCATGAAATCGGCGGAGAATCGTCTGATCTGGCCGGAGGCCGCGCTTCGATATCTCTTGGGCGCGGGCGACCGCTCGCTGTCCAGCCGTTTCGAACGGCTTCGTCTTTATCGGAAGCTCTCGCGCGCCCATCTGAGCGATTGGATGCCGTCGATAGATGATGACGCGGCTGTGATGGCTCACACCGGATCTGCTCTTCAGCATCTCGTCGACGCGCATCGCTTCGATCTCATCCACGCCGATAACTCGACGAGCATATACAGCGTTGCGGCTGTGTTGGGGCGGCGCCGGCCCTGGGTCGCCATGGTTCGCGATCATCGTTTTTTTTGCACTCGGCGCGATCAGCCAGCGAACATCGACGGTCGGCATTGCGTGAGCTGCAGTTTCCAGTGTGTCGAGGCGGTATCGCTTCCGACGGCGGCAAGCCTGGCTCGTGTGATGGACGAGGTGCGCGCCTATCGCTTAAACGCACTAGGATCGGCGAAGCGCATCGCAACGACGAGCGCTTTTATAAAGAGCGGACTGCCTCAGGCGTTGCGGCCGCGCACCGTTGCTATCGGAAACCCGTGCGATTCCGTCGAGGACGTCGATGCGGCCCAGGCCGGGGTGTCTCGCGCAGACCCGCCGGAGATCCTCGTGGTCGGCATGGTCAACCAAAACAAGGGTCAGGCGCGCTTGCCGGCGATCGCCGAAGCCCTCTCGAAGGAGGTGGCGGACTTCCGGATCAGTATCGCGGGTCGGGGAGAACTCTTGCGGGAAATTCAATCACAGGCCCAGACGGCCGGCGTGGCGGATCGAATCTCGGTCGTCGGTTTTCTAGGCCGTCGGGAGCTTTATCGGGCCTATGCGCGTGCTTCGATTGTTTTGATGCCGAATATTTGGCCCGAACCGTTCGGCCGGGTGCCGCTTGAAGCGGGGTTGTCGCGGCGCC
>CAYYNG010000392.1:0-2585 GCA_964472435.1 uncultured Hyphomonadaceae bacterium
CGTCGCGCGATCCTGCCCGGCAGCGCTTCAGCGACCACGCGACCTGCGTCTCCGCTCGGGCCAGGCGGCCCCGCCCCGCCCCAACGGGCGGCCTGGCGGCGCAAGGTTTGGGCCCGAGGCGATCGGTCGCCTCGAAACCGCTCGATCCGGGTGCGGAGGTCGGTCGATTGGCCGCCAAGCCCTCGCTCCGCCATGAGCGCCGCGATCTCGGCCGCGAGCGCCGCATCCGCGTCGGTCTTCGCCCCCGCAACCATCGCGGCGGCGTTCGGCGGCAGCGGCAATTGCGCCATTTTCCGCCCTCGGTCGGTCAAGCCGCCGGAGGCGTCCAGCGCGCCCAGCGCAACGAGCTGATTCCGAGCGGCGACGAACCGGCCAGCCGGCGGCGGATCGATCCAGGCGAGCTGGGACCGATCAGCGACGCCCCATTCGGCGAGCGACAAGGCGAGACCGGAGAGATCGGCGGCCAAAATCTCCGGCTCGGGCTCGGGCGGCAGGCCGCGGGTCTGGGCCTCGTCCCAGAGGCGATAGCAAACCCCGGGTTCGGTCCGCCCGGCCCGGCCGCGGCGCTGGTCGACATTCGCCTTCGAAGCGCGACGGGTGACCAGCCGGGTCCCCCCGCCCGCGAGGGCTTCCGGGACCCGGGCGAGGCCGGCGTCGATCACCACCCGCACCCCCTCGATGGTCAGCGAGCTTTCGGCGATGTCCGTAGCGAGGACGACCTTCCGCTGGCCCGCGCTCGCCGGGCGGACGGCGGCGTCCTGCTCGGCCGGCGACAGCGCGCCGTAGAGCGGAGCGACCGCGACACCGCTCGGCAGGTCCTCGAGCCGTTCAGCGGCACGGCGGATCTCGCCAGCGCCGGGCAGGAAAGCGAGGATCGAGCCCGTCTCCTCATGCAGCGCGCGGCGGACGGCGGCCGCCATCGCATCCTCGATCCGATCGTCGGCGCGGCCGAGATAGCGCGTCTCCACCGGGTGCATGCGGCCATCGCTTTCGATCACAGGCGCGTCCAGCGCCTTCGCCATGCGGGCGGTGTCGAGCGTCGCCGACATCACGATGAGACGGAGATCTTCGCGCAGCCCCGCCTGCGCGTCGCGGGCGAGGGCGAGCCCCAAATCGGCGGCGAGAGACCGCTCGTGAACCTCGTCGAAGATGACCGCAGCGACGCCTTTCAGCTCCGGGTCGGCCAGGACGCGCCGCGTGAAGAGGCCGTCGGTCACAACCTCGATCCGGGTCGCGCTCGACACCTTCCGTTCAATCCGCGTCGAAAGGCCGACGGTGCGCCCGAGCGGTTCGCCTAAGCTCTGCGCCATGCGCGCGGCGGCCATGCGCGCGGCGAGGCGGCGCGGCTCCAACACGAGGATGCGGCCGTCCCCGCGCCAGGCCGCGTCCAACAAGCAGAGGGGCACGCGCGTGGTCTTGCCCGCCCCAGGCGGCGCGGCGAGCACCAACCGCGTCTCCTCGGCCAAGACGGCTTGGATCTCGGACAAGACCTCGTCGACTGGAAGATAGAACGCGTCGGACATGGCCCGCGCGGTAGCTCGCGACGGAAAAATCAGCAAGCGGGGCTTGATTTTAATTCAATTATTCAATAATTGCTGAATTATGAAATCCGAAGCCGCCATCCACATCATGTCAGCCCTGTCGCAGACGGCGCGGCTAGAGGTGTTCCGCACCCTCGTCCGGGCGGGAGACGTCGGCGCGACGCCGGCGGCCATCCTCGCTGAGACCGAGATCGGATCGACCAGCCTGTCCTTCCATCTCAAGACCCTCTTGCACGCCGGGCTTGTCGAGGTGGAAGCTGTCGGCCGCCGGCGCATCTATCGCGCGAACTACCAAGCGATGCGCGACCTCGTTTCCTTTTTGACCGAGGCCTGTTGCACGGGTCTGACGGTCGCGCCCGCCGAACTCGAAGGAGAAAATCTATGAGCCGCCTGCACGTCCATATCCGCGTCGCCGATCTTGACCGGTCCATCCGATATTACAGCGCTCTTTTCGGCGCCAAACCGACCAGGTTGAAGCCCGGCTATGCGAAATGGGCGCTCGACGATCCGAAGGTGAATTTCGCGATCTCGCATGCGCTCGATGGCGTGACGGGCGTCAACCATCTCGGTCTGCAATCCGAAGATCGCGAGGAGCTTGCCGCGACGGACGCTCGGCTGAAAGCCGCAGGCGAGGCCACCGTGGACGAGGCGGGCGCGCAATGCTGCTACGCCGTCTCCGACAAGCACTGGTCCACCGATCCCGACGGCGTGGTCTGGGAGGCCTTCCACACCATGGGCGAGGCCGAGATCTTCCACGAGACGGAGACCGTCGTTCAAGCGACGGTCCGCCAGGCGCCGAGCGGGCGGTGCTGCTGAGCGAGTCTGCGCTCTAATTGACGCCGCGCCGAACTGGCCTACGGTCGCGAGGATCGCGTGCGGAGGGTCCGGTGATAGGCCGTTGGTTCGAAATGGCGCTTTGGAAGCGCGTCTTAGCAGCCCTCGTGGCGGGCCTCTTCGTCGGTCTCGCGCTGCGGGGCGGGCTTGGCGCCGACACTGCCGGCGCATTCGCCCACACTTGGCTGACACCGATCGCCGACGCTATCG
>CAYYNG010000393.1:0-2583 GCA_964472435.1 uncultured Hyphomonadaceae bacterium
CCGCCCCGCACGCAACTAGCAGGCGGATCTCCCTTCCAAACCCGGGCCGGCCCCCATTTCCGGACTTACTCGATCAAGAACGCGTAGGCGAAATCGTCGCCGTTCGTAATGATCACGCGTTCAAAGCCGGCGAGCTTGAAGAGGTCGAAAACGCTGGCATAGGCCTCGACGCCGTATTGCTCGAAGAGCGGATTGTTCCGCACCGCTGCAGACATCTGCGACACCATGGCCCGCGCCTGGTAGGCCGTGCTCACGTCAAGGCGGCCGGCGTCGACGAAGACGATCGTCTTTTGGTCTTCGCCTTCGGTCACCACCAGCGCAAGCGGCGGGTATGGGCGCGAGGCGAGCGCCTGGGTGAGCCCCGAGACCATCTGCAGCCGCACCTCGAAGGGCGGGGATTCGAGCTCGTTGTTCACGATGGTGGAGACGACCTCCGACCCCGACGGTGCGGGATAGGTATAGCCCCCCTCTAGGCCCGGCGCCGTAGTCGACGCACCGGCGGATGCCCCGCTCGCCGCGCCGACGGTCTCACAGGCGCTGCAAAAGAGCCCAAGCGCGCCCGCCGCCGCCATCGCCATCCGATTGGTCATGCGTGTCCCCTGATCTGCATGTTGCACTTGCAAAGTGTGGTCGGCCATTGCTTCCCGTAAGGCAAGGACGAATCTCGCCGCGGACGCGCCGAGCGCGCAAAACCTCGAGCGCCCGCCAAACAATATGGACGCCTAGGGACGTCTATCGACTGAGCATCCGTCCATTCATTGATGAGTGATCGATCCCCCACTGATGCGTTGCAACCGGAGCCGCAAGCGCGTCCTTGCCGCCAGTCTCGCCCGGTCGGGCCCGCGGACGATCCTGGGCCATCGGATCGAGGCGTCCGCCATCCGACACCCCGCCGACGAGAGAGTGGATCGCGGATGCGGACGCCGCCGTCTAGCCAGCGCGACCGACCCGCGCCATACCTCTCGCTATGACGCCGTTCCGCCGCTTCGCGCTCCGCGATCTGACCCTTCTTCTGGTCACGCTGAGCACCTGGGCGCTGCTCGCGCGTATCGGCAACACCGGCGGCTGGCTCGGCGACGCGGTCGGCGTCGCCCTAGGGGGCATGGCCGGCGCCTGCGCCTGGTTCGCCCACGAATGGGGGCACCTGTTCGCCGCTCTGGCGATGCGCGCGAGGGTGCGGCCGCCGAAGAGCTTGGTCCACCCCTATCTCTTCGGGTTCAGAAACAGCGAAAACACCAAGGCCCAGTTCATCGCCATGTCGCTCGGCGGGTTCGCCGCCACCGCCATGATGTTCTGGCTTGCGGCCTTTGTTCTGCCGCAGGACTGGCTGGCGGTCCGGGTTATGCGAAGCCTCATCCTGCTTGAGATCGCCGTAACTGTCGCTCTCGAAGTTCCGGGCCTGCTCCTCGGCACGGTCGCCTATTCGAAACTACCTAGCGTCGACGTCCTCGACTAGCGCGTGAATGCATTTCGCGATTAAGGCAGGCGGCGGCGATAGCCATCGCGACGCGCTCAAGCTCCAATAACAATAGCGTTTGGTCTACGTGACATGGCTTGAATTGCGGCGGTGCGTCATTAGCCCGCATACCACCGTCACGAGCAAACAAGGACGCACCCAATGCGCATGCACCTCGCCGCCGCCATGCTTAGTCTCACTCTGCCCGCCGCCGCTCAGACGCCCGACCGTCCGGACCGCCCGGACGAAGACGTGCGCAAGCTGGAGGGCGTGCAAGTTGAGGCGTCGAGCTCAGACGCCGTGGGCCAACGTAATCGCTTCGAGCGTCCGGAGCGGGTGGAGCGGGTGGAGCGGGTGGAGCGCCCTGAACGTGTCGAGCGCGTTGAGCGGGTCGAACGGGTGGAACGCGTTGAGCGGGTCGAACGGCCCGAACGCGGCTCTGGAAGCTAACCCTTCTCGATCTCCTCCAAAAAATGAGACGCCCGATGCTCCGTCCCGCTCTTCTCTCAATTGCGATTGCGGCCGTCGCCGCCGCTCCCGCGACCGCCCAGGGCCAATCCAGCGATCCCGACCCTATGGGCGATCGGATGGACAAGGGCGGCGGAGCGCCCTTCGTTCAATTCTCCTTCAACGCCGGGTTCGACTTCAATACCGGCGATTTCGGCGCCGAGGACAACACCACGACCCTGTCGACCCCCGTCTCCGCCAGGGCCGATATCGGCGATTTCCGCTTCTCCGTGACCGGGGCCTGGGTTCAGATCGAAGGTCCCGGCGGCGTCGTGGCCGACGGCGTTATCGTAGGAGACGGGCCCGCGGCGGGCGCGATCGAGACCAATTCCGGCTTCGGCGATCTGACCCTTGGCGTGAACTATAATGTGCCGACGGCGATCACCGGGCCGCTGCTCTTACAGCTGCAAGGACGCGTCAAACTTCCCACAGCGGACGAGGATCGCGGCCTCGGCACCGGCGAGACCGATGTCGGCATTGCGGCCGATTTCGCCTATCCGATCGGGGCGTTCACCCCGTTCACTACGTTAGGCGTTCGGTTCCGGGGCGATCCAGAGGGCGTCGAACTTAACAATACGTTCAGCGCCAGCGTGGGCGCCGCTTACACGTTTCGAAACGGC
>CAYYNG010000394.1:0-2571 GCA_964472435.1 uncultured Hyphomonadaceae bacterium
GGCAGGGCGCAGACCTCGGCGGCCCGGCGCTTGCCGCGGATCAAAAGCTCGACCGGCGTGCCCGGCGCAGCGAGATCGGCGCGGACATAGCCCATGGCGATCGGCCCCTCGACGCTTGGCCCAACGCCGCCGGAGGTGATCGCGCCGACGCGGGCCTCGCCTGAATAGATCTCGACCCCTTCCCTCGCCGGCGCCCGCTCAAGCGGCCGAATACCGACGCGCCTTTCGGCGGGACCGTCTTCAAGCGCTTTGAGAATGCGCGGCGCGCCGGGAAAGTCCGCCCGCGTGCGGCGGGACTTCTGGATCACCCAGGCGAGGTCGGCCTCCACCGGGTCGCGGCTTTCGTCCATGTCATGGCCATAGAGGCAGAGCCCCGCCTCCAGCCGCAGCGAGTCCCGAGCGGCAAGGCCGATCGGTTTCACGCGGGCGTCGGCGAGAAGCTCGCGAACCAGTTCCCGCCCCGGCTCGGCGAAGACCAAGACCTCGAAGCCGTCCTCGCCGGTATAGCCGCAGCGATGCACCGCGCAGCGATGCTCGCCGCGCCAGAACATGCGCGCCGACCGCATGAAACCGAGACGTCCGCAATCGGGGAAATGTTCGGAAAGCGCAGCTTCGGCTTCAGGCCCCTGGATGGCGAACAGGATGCGATCGTCGACGCGGGTCAGCACCGCCTCGTCGCCCAATTTCGCTTCGAACAGCGCCCAGTCGCGGTCCTTGACCGCGCCGTTAACGACGATGCCCAGCATGCCCTGGCGATCGTCCACCTCGGGCCGTGTGATGATCAGATCGTCGAGGATGCCGCCGTCTTCATTGAGGAGCACGGTCAGCCGCGCCTGGCCGGGCTTGAGGCTGGCGATGTCCGACGGAACGAGCCGTTCGATCAATGCCGCAATCTTTGCGTGCGCCGCGTCGCCTCCGCTAAGCCCGTCGCGCAGGGACAAGAAACAGGGGCCCATATGGCTGACATCGAAGAGCCCGGCATGGGCGCGTGTCCAGAGGTGCTCGGCCTTGGCGCCCTCGGGAAACTGGATCGGCATCTCATAGCCCGCAAACGGCGCCATCCGGGCGCCGCGTTCGATATGAAGATCGAAAAGCGGGGTTCGTTTGAGATCCGTATCGCCGCCGGACATCGCCGAGATCCTTCGAAACGGCCCCACGCCGCTCGCCATCGAGCCGCGTCCGGCCGCCCCCGCTGTCTCGGCGCCTGAGAGATTCCGCCGGGCGCGCCCGGCTTGCTCCTTCGGCGAGGCCAGACGTTTTGTCCGCCTCTTTCCAGCGTGTTGACCCCGATCCGGTCCTTTCGCCTGAGCGTTTCCGGGGCGGTTGCGCCTTCGGCGGCGGACGCGAGGGCCCGCTCTCTCCCGGATCGGAGGTGTTTCGAAGACAGCTAGGCCGACTCCGAAGCGCCGGCAAGCGCCGCTGCATCCCTCAACGGCCGAAAACAATCGCTGCCGCATCTTTGAGCGCTTTCATCGCGAGCGCCCAGGGATAGCCGCCATAACTGACGCGCGCGACGCCGGCCGCGGCGCAGTCCGACACCGCCGGACCGGACTTTGCGGCCATGATGTTGACCGGCAAGGGCGAGGCGGCGCAGAGCTGCTCGATCAGGGCGAGGTTGACGAGGCCTGGCGCGAAGAGGCTGTGGGCGCCCGCGTCGGCATAGGCTTTCGCCCGGTCGAGCGCGGCATCGATCAGATCGCCGTGCTTTTCAGGCGGCGCGACCAGGAATACGTCGGTCCGGGCGTTGACCCAGAGACCGACGCCGCCCGAGCGTGCGGCCGCAATCGCCTCAAGCCGCTTGGCTTGGTCGGCCGCATCGGTCAGCCGCCCCTCGCCGTGGAGACCGTCTTCGATGTTCACGCCGACGATACCGGTCTCAAGGAGGCGCGCCGCGCGCTCGCCGGCCGCCGCGGGCGCTTCGCCATAGCCGCGCTCGAAATCAATGGTCACGGGCAGATCGACCGCCGCCGCCATGCGGGCCGCGTTGGCGAGAACGATATCCACTGGGGTTTGCTCGCCGTCGGAATAGCCATTGGCTTCGGCGACGGAATGGCTGCCGCTGGCGATGGCCTTGGCGCCGGCTTTCGCAACAGCGCGCGCCGAGCCCGCGTCCCATGCGTTGAACAGAACCAGCGGATCGCCAGGCGTGTGCAGGGCGGCGAAGGCGGCGGCTTTATCGGCGTGGCTCAGGCTCATCGGGAGGCTCCATCAATCGGTTCGCCTCGTCATCTCAAACCCGGCCCGCCCCGACCACCCGGATCTTGCGCGCGGCGGAGATCAGGATGGCGGCTTTGGGTCGGGGGCGAACAACAGAGCAAGGGGAAACCAGCGGCCGCCTTCGGCCGATTGTGTTGAAAAAACTCGTCTGAAGACTTGGGCAGTTGATCGGGCTGGAGAGGCCCGTCCGGCCCTTTCAGGCCGGCTCCGGCATCAGCTTGGCGAGTTTGCGGAGGTTTTGGGCTGTGGCGGCCAGGTGGAACTCGTCGCGGGCGCCTTGGGGACCTCTGAGTCGAAGCTTGGTCAGGCCGAGGATGCGTTTGAGGTGGGCGAACAGCATCTCCACCTTCTTTC
>CAYYNG010000395.1:0-2564 GCA_964472435.1 uncultured Hyphomonadaceae bacterium
CACATAGCTCACCGCCCCTGGGCCGAGGCCGGATCCGGCGGCGGCTCGACCTGAAACGACGTTCGACGAAGTCACGAAAGGGTAAGTGCCGTGGTCGACGTCCAGCATCACGCCCTGCGCGCCCTCGAACAAGATCCGGCGGCCAAGCCGCACCGCCTCGTGGAGTTTAAGCCAAGCCGGCCCGGCATAGGGCAGGATCCGGTCGGCCAGGGCCAAGAGGTCGGCCTTGAGCGCGGCGGCGTCCGGCGGATCGAGGCCGAGCCCCGCCCGGAGCGGCGCATGGTGGGCGATGAGCCGCTCGAGTTTCAGGTCGAGCGCGGCTTCATCGGCGAGGTCGGCGACCCGGACCGCCCGCCGACCGACTTTGTCTTCGTAAGCGGGGCCGATGCCGCGCTTCGTCGTCCCGATCTTGGAAGCGCCCAGTTGGCCCTCGCGCGCGGCGTCGAGGTCGCGGTGCCAGGGGAGGATCAGGCACGCATTCTCAGCCAGGAGGAGATCGTCGGGACCGAGCGCGATTCCGTTCCCCGCCATCGCATCGATCTCGGAGAGCAACTGCCAGGGGTCGACGACGACGCCGTTGCCGATGACCGACAGCTTGCCGCCGCGCACGACGCCGGAAGGAAGGAGGTTGAGCTTATACGTCGTCTCACCGACGACCAGCGTGTGGCCCGCATTGTGTCCGCCCTGGAACCGCACCACCACATCGGCGCGGTGGCTGAGCCAGTCGACGATCTTACCCTTGCCTTCATCGCCCCATTGGGCGCCGACGACCACTACGCCCGCCATACGCTTCGCTCCGTTCTCACCAAGCGGCGAGAGGGACACGGCTTTCTCCGCTTTGGCAAGGCGCCGACCCGAGTGAAGCGCTAACCGGCATGCGCAAAATTCATCGGGCCCGTCAGGCCGATCTCAAACATATTCGCCTAATCAGCGGGATTGAGCCTCCGCCAGGCTCGGTCTTGGGGAAGAGGGGCGATCACCATCCGACTGGGAAGCGGCATACGCATCGCGGCTCTTGCGCTGGCGGCGACGCTTTCGGGCGGATCTCAGGCGACCGGGGCCGCGCAGGAAACCGTCTTTTTCCGCATCGCCGGCGTCATAATCGTGTGGGGCGCAGATGATTTCGGCGCGGCCGGCGCGGCGCCCGTGGTCTCTGACTTCATCATCGACACCGGAACAGGCGGAAACGCAGCGACGTCGGGCGATGTGGATTTGATCGCGACCGACGTCCACACGGTGACGACCGGCACGCTGACGCCAACGCCGGACTCAACCACCGGAACCGCCATTCCGTTCCGCATTCGCCGGGCGGGCCCCGCCAACGGGACGACCGACACGGACGGGGATGGATCGATGGATGCGGACGACACGTTCGACGCCTTCCAACTGCGCCAGAATTCAGACCTCAATCTCTTCCGCACCGACCTCTTCACCAGCTTTTTCGTCGCCTCCAACACGCCTTTCAACATCGACGCCCAAGCCTCGCCAGTGGGCGACACGACCAATGACGATCTCGACCGCGTGCGACTGCGGCTCCGCGTCACCCAGTCCGGAAACGACGACGGCTTCGCTTTCGGCAGTGCGGCTCAGTTCCCAAACTCTGCCGGAGCAGACGGCGGCGGCGCGCCGAACGGGCGTCGGTTGTCGGTGATGACGACGCCCAGCCGCGTGTTCCAGGGCGACCAACGCACAGCGGCGGCCCCTGGTACGATCGCGGAACAGTCGGTTCGGTTCGACCTGCGCTATCGCCTCGGCCGGGACGATGGTTACGACCTCTCCGATGGCGTCGCGAACATCGAAGCCTTGGTGGTCTACACTGTCTACGCGCCTTAGGGCGATTTCCGACCAGATTGCATCGCTTAGCCGCCGAGAGCGCCGAAGCGGTAATAGAACCGCCCGCCGAGATTGTCGCTGCCCTGGTTCCGTCCGGAGCCCAGGATCTGGCCGTGGGAGAGATGTTCGTAAATCACCTGAATGCCAAGGCGTTTCGTGATGTCGCGGTTCAGTGCGAGCGTTGAGCGGAAGAGGTCTCGGGAGCCGAAGAGCACGTTGTCCTCGTCGAAGGCGTTGTTGATCTCGGCGTTCTCCGGCGGCCCGATCGGCAGCGGCACATCGATTGCGCCGGAGTGAACGACGTAGCCGAAGCTCGGCTCCAAAGACCAACCGGGCAGAAAATCCCAATTCCAGACGAGCCCGAACCCGCCGAAACTCGTGTCGCCAGCGGTATTGATCGAGGCGACGAGAAACGGTCGCGGCGAGCCGATATAGCGAAGCCGCTTAGGCGGAGCGAAGACGACCTCGGCTTCAATATTGAAGCCGTCCTCCTGGTTCGTGTTATCGCAATTAGTGATGCAGATATTGGTGTCGATCGCCCCGACGCGAAGCTCCCGGATGATCTGGGCGCTCGCCGAGGGGGCGGCGGCGACAAGTGACGCGGCGGCGACCGCCAGGCGGAACAGCATTCAGAACACCCCTCGCGGTTGTGGGCAGCGCGGGCACCTAAGCACAAGCCCTAAAACCGCAAAACCTTCACGAATCGAACGTGATCAAGGGCGTCCAGGCGG
>CAYYNG010000396.1:0-2559 GCA_964472435.1 uncultured Hyphomonadaceae bacterium
GCCGTGCCCATGGGCATGACGGCGGCGGAGATCATGGGCTGGATCGATATCGGCGGCGGCCAGGCATTGTGGGAGGAGCTCTCGGGTCAGTTCGGCGTTATTGCGTTCCAGGGCGCGAACACGGGTCATCAAATGGGCGGCTGGTTCAAGCGCGAGATCAACAGCCTCGACGATTTCCGCGGCCTCAAAATGCGCATTCCAGGTCTTGGCGGCGACGTGGTGCGCGCCCTGGGCGGGGCCGCCGAAGCGCTGGCGGGCGGCGAGATCTACCAGTCGCTCCAAACCGGTCGGATCGAGGCGACGGAATGGGTCGGACCCTGGAACGACTATTATCTCGGCTTCTACCGCGAGGCGCCCTATTATTACGGGCCCGGTTTTCACGAGCCCGGCTCGACCCTGGCGGTCGGCGTCAACCGAGGGGTCTGGGACGGTCTCGCCCCGAGCGACCAGGCATTGATCCGAGCCGTTTGCTCCGAGGTGAACCATCTCAGCGTCGGCGAATTCACCCATGAGAACGCCCGCCATCTCGACATCCTCAAGACCGAGCATGAGGTTCAGGTCCGCCGCTTCCCCACCGACGTCACGGCCCGCGCGGTGGAGGCCTCAATGGACGTGCGCGCCGACGCAGGCTCTGGCGGCGAGCTCGAGCGCCGCATCTATGAAAGCTTTGAAGCGGCGCTGAAATCCATGCGGGGGTGGTCGGCCATTTCCGACGGGGCCTATCTCGCCGCGCGGGAGGCCGGAACCGGCTGATGCAGGATTTCGCGGGGGCCATCGCAGGGGCGACACTGGCGAGCTGGAGCGCGCTCGCCGCCCTTGCGCTCTACCTTTTGCCGATCGCGGCGCTGGCCGCTCCGTCTTGGTTCGGCGGCGCGGCGGCGGCGGTCGGTTGGATGATCGACCGGGTCACAGGCGCGGCCCTCGCCCTCGCGATGGTCTTCGGCGGACTGATCGTCGTGCTTCAGCTATCGGTGGTCCTCGCCGGCAACCTGTTCGGCCTCGCCTATCCTTGGCTCAACGAGCTTGTCTTTCTCGCCTTCGCCGGCTTCTTCATGCTCGGCGCAGCCGCTGCGCTGCGGGACGGCGCCCATGTCCGGGTCGATATTCTTCGCGCGCGGATGGGCGACAGATCCTGCGCCTGGGTCGACGCGGCCGGCGCGTATTTATTCATCCTGCCGATCTGCCTTCTGATGATGTGGGCGGCGGAGGCCTCGCTCTTTCGGTCGATCGCGATCAGCGAGGGCTCGAAACAGGGCCCGGCCGGGCTGCCGCTCTATTATGTCTATCTCCGCCTGCTCATCCCCGTTTTCGCCGGCCTGCTTCTGGCCCAGGGCGCCGCTCAAGCGATGAAAGCCGCGCTCGCCCTTCGCGGCCTGCGGCCGTTCGACACCGACGCAAGCGAGATCGGCGCGGCGTGATGGAGATCGAAGCCGTCCTCGCCATCGCGATGTTCCTCACCGCGATCGCGGCCCTGCTCGCTGGTTATCCCGTCGCCCTCACGCTGGGCGGCGTTGCGCTCATCTTCGCGCTGATCGGCGCAAGCCTCGACCTCTTTTCGTTTCGACGCCTCGGCGTCTTTACCCAGCGCATCGAAGGCGTGATGGAGAACGAAGTGCTGATCGCCGTGCCGCTTTTCGTCCTGATGGGCGTCGTCCTCGAGCGGTCGCGAGTGGCCGAGGATCTGCTCCACATCGCCGGACGGCTGTTGCGCCGAGTGCGCGGGGGTTTGGGGTATGCGGTCATCCTTGTCGGCGCGCTGCTCGCGGCCTCGACCGGCATTGTCGGCGCGACCGTGATCGCCATGAGCCTGATCGCCCTCCCCGCCATGCTGCGGCAGGGCTACAACCCCCGAATCGCGTCCGGCGTGATCGCCGCGGCGTGCACCCTTGGCCAGATCATTCCGCCGTCGATCGTTTTGATCTTGCTGGCCGACGCGATCTCAAACGCGAGCCAGCGCAGCGGCCCAGGCGCAGCGGGCGGGTCGGGCGTCGTCTCCGTCGGCGATCTCTTCGCCGGCGCTCTGTTGCCGGGGCTGGTCCTTGTCGGATTCTACATGGCCTACATCTTCGCCATCTCGCAACTTCGACCCGGCGACACGCCGCGGCCGCCGGCCGAACTCGAGGAAGGCGACGAGCCGACGGCGGCGGAGATCGTCTTCGGCCTCGGCGCGCCGCTTCTTTTGATCCTCGCCGTGCTGGGGTCGATCCTCGGCGGCCTCGCCTCGCCCACGGAAGCCTCAGCCATCGGCGCGTCCGGCGCCGTCCTGCTTGCGGGACTGCGACTATCCGGCGGGGGCGAGGAGGGGCTTCGCTGGGCCGTCTTCGGCGGCCTTGCGGGCCTTGCGCTGGTGTTCATCCTGCGACTGTCGCAAGATCCCGGCGGCCCCCCGATGATCGACCGAATCGGCGTCGCGGTTCCCGCCCTCGCAGCTGCCGGGCTGGTCCTAGGCCTCGTCGCCGGCGCCTGGATCCTCGCCCGGACCGGGCGCCTCTACGGCGCGCTGAAATCGTCCGGCCATATTACGTCGATGGTTTTTCTGATCTTGATCGGCGCCTCGCT
>CAYYNG010000397.1:0-2555 GCA_964472435.1 uncultured Hyphomonadaceae bacterium
ACCCCGCTCATGGTGATCCACACCGACCACCGCGCCTTGGCCCCGACCGCCGGCGTCATGGTGGCCAGCGAGCCTATGGTGTCGTCCACCGCCAGCCGGGCCTACGCTGCGAAAGCCGCCTCGATCGATGCAATCCAGAACGGCTCGTTTGAAGCCGCCGCCCAACCGCTCGATTTCGTGTCCTTCCTGAACAATCAAGGCGGCCGAGTGGCGAGCGCGACGGGCGGCGTCGGCGCCTACGGGTCGAATGCGGTCGGCGTCTACCCGCTTGAAAAGCTGCGCATGGACCAAGCGGCCATGCAGCAAATGGTGGCCAACACCACGGCGCCCGTCGATCCCCTTGAGAGCGCGTTTTCCAGCGCCGCCGCGGACCGGGTGTTCGCAGCGCTCCAGTCGCTCGACCTGCCGAAAACGACGATGGTCGAACGAGCGGCCGCGGTGTCGAAATTCGACCCCAATATCGGCGCCCTTGCGCTGACGGGGGTCGACGGGGTCGCGTTTGAAGCGCGGCTCAATCTCGCCGAAACCTTGCTCGACGCCGAACGGCAATTCATCACCGTGCGCTCCGACAAGCTGTTCTCCGATGTCTATGAGGGCGAGATCGGCACCCAGACCCGCGAGATGCTGCGGGTGGAGTATGACGCGATCGAAGAGCGTCGCCGGCTGGCGCGCCAACAAAACACCGCCACGGCGGTGGCGTTTTTAGCGACGGCGGCGGCGATCGGCGTCGGCGCCTCGACCAATGGCAGCAGCTTCGGCGAGCAATTGGCGGTGACGGCCGCCGCAACGGCCGCCGTCGGCGCGGCCGCTGCAGCGTTCAACTTCAAAATCCGCTCGGACCTGGTCGGCGAGCAGTTCCTCGTCTCCATGGCCCCGTCCCTCCAGCAGCAAGTGAACGTCAATGTTCAACTGCTAGACGGCGACCAGGCCATCACGGCGGCGACCGTCGCCGAGTTCCGTGAAAAGACGCTTGAGCTCTACGAGGAGCGCGCCCGGGGCCTCGACAGCGTCGCCACTGAGTGCGGCTTCGTTTATCAGCACGATACGATCGTCGGCAAATGGCTCGGCGAATGCGGCGGGGGACGGGGCGAGGGCTCCGGCGTCGGCGTCGTCGCCTATGACGACGGCACCCTGGTCGAGTATTACGGCAAGACGGTCGCCGGGAAACCGGAGGGCGTCGGCTACCTGATCGTTCACGACGCATCCGGCTCCTACGCGATCGAAGGCGGATTCAAGGACGGCCGCCCCGACGGCGTCGTCAGCGTTGCGCGGGCCGGGCAGGCGAGCGAGCTCCGGGTCTACGAGGGGGGCCAGGATACGGGCCGCGCCCCGGCCGACGCCCAGGCACCGAAACTCTTCGAAGAGGTGGTGGGGCCCGACCTGGTCGCTTTCTCGCGGCAGCTTGCGGGCCTGGATAAATCCTAGGCTTCGACTTAAGGTGCATGGCGGGCGGCAGGCGGCCGCCCGCCGAAATCCCGGAGGCCGGCATGCAAAGGTTGATAGCTGTCATGGCGTTTTGGGGGGCCGCGTCCGGGCTGTGCGCCCATGCGGCGCCGGCGGAGCCCTCTCGCGTCGGGTTTAACACAACGTCTTCGGAATACTGTTTGAATGCGTTGATCGGATTTCCTGACTCGCCGCGCGAACGGTACGAGTTCTTCGAGTTCGTCGGCCGTTTGAACGAGGGCGCCACGCCGGCGTTCGAGGCCGCGATCGCCGAGTATTCCGGCGGCGGCGTAGAGCCCGGCCGGCCGGTGAAGGCGGTCTTCGAGGACATCGTGAACCCCGTCCTGCGGCAGGGGCTGCCGCAGCGCGTGGTGGCGAATATCAGCGAGCTCATGTCCTTCGACTCGACCTGCGCTGGGTATATCGACGGCCAGCGGCAAAGCCTCGTCGCAATCGATCCGACGGTGGAGAGCCGGGTCGTGACGGACGACATCGTCGCCAATGCGCTCTTTGTGCGGACGATCTTAGTGGACTCGCTCTATGCGCTCTCCGCCCATGACGATCCCGCCAATCGCGCCTTGATCTCGGAGTTCGAGATCGCCAGCCAGAAGCTTGAGAGCGACAATTACGTCGAAGCGTTCAGCGAAGAGATCGACGATATTACGGCGGCGCTGCTCTCCGACTATGGCGCGAAACGCGAACAAGTGGTCGCCTTCGCCAAAGACGGCGCCAGCACGTCGACGATCCGCAACGACGACGCCTTGCGCCGCAGTTTGAACGAGTCCTCGCGCAGCGCCGGCTATGACCGTCTCGGCCAGTTCTTCGCGCGATGGCTCCTCGGGGCCGGCTAGCGGCCTTGGCGCGCGGCGGCGGCGCAGGCGGTCAACGCTTGGTTCCAACGGGGCGCGGCGCACCTTGTCCTTCTCGTTCGATGGACGCCCCTGGCGCGAGGTGAAGAAGACGGATGCGCGGCCGCTCACGGGACATCTCAATCTTCAGCGTGTCGGCGCTCGATCTCTTCGCCGCCGCCCTTGGCGCGTTCATCCTCATCGTTCTGATCCTCTTTCCCTATTATAATCGCGGCGGCACAGACCAGTCGCTTGAGGAGCTGG
>CAYYNG010000398.1:0-2551 GCA_964472435.1 uncultured Hyphomonadaceae bacterium
GGCGGGCAGATCGATGTTCCGGTCTCGTCCATGTGCTTGAGCAAGCGTCAGACATAGCCGGAGATCAGGTCAGCCTTCAGCGTCCAAGAGGCGTTGATGTAACCGAAAACGGAGGCGAGGTTGGGCACGCCGGAGAACATCGCCCCGCGATAGGTGACCGTTACGCCGATATCGACCGTCGCGCCGTCGACCGTCAGCTTCACCCCGCCCAGCATTTCAAGCTTCAGACCGGTGGCGACGACGATGATGTCGGCGTCCAGTGTTGCGCCGGATTTGAGCGCGATCCCCGTTTCCGTAAACCGGTCGATGTGGTCGGTCGCAACGGAAGCCGAGCCGTCTCTCAGAGCGTGGAAAAGATCGCTGTCGGGCACCAGGCAAAGCCGCTGGTCCCACGGATTGTAGGCGGGGGTGAAATGCGTCTCGACATCGAAATCAGGGCCGAGCTCCTCGCGGACCATGTTCAGGATCCGCTCTTTCGTTTTCTCGGGCTTGGTCCGAGTCAGGTGGTAAAAATACCGCTGGAACAGGATGTTTCGGGCTCGGGTCAGGTTATAAGCCCACATATCGGGGAGGACGGCGCGCAGCGCGTTCGCCACTTTATCCTTGGCTGGCCGAGAGACCACATAGGTTGGCGAGCGCTGGAGCATGGTGACATGGGCCGCCGTCTTCGCCATTTCCGGCACAAGCGTCACCGCGGTCGCGCCGGAGCCGATGATGACGACTTTCTTACCGGAGTAGTCGAGGTCTTCAGGCCAGAATTGCGGGTGGACAATGTCGCCCTGAAACGCGGCTTCATTCTCGAAATCCGGGCGGTGGCCCTCGGCATAGCTGTAATAGCCTGAGCAGGCGAAATAAAAATTGGTGGTGAACGTCTTGGTCTTGCCCGTCGCGGCGTGAACGGCTTCGACCGTCCAAAGCGCCGTTTCGCTGTCCCAGGCGGCCGATGTCACCTTATGACCGAACCGGATATGGCCGGCGACGCCGTGCTCGTCGGCCGTTTCCCGCACATAATTGCGGATCGACGGGCCGTCGGCGATGGCTTTCGCCTCCGTCCAGGGTTTGAAGTCATAGCCCAGGGTGTGCATGTCGCTGTCCGAGCGAATGCCGGGATAGCGGAAAAGATCCCACGTGCCGCCGATCGCCTCGCGTCCCTCGAGGATCGCATAGGTTTTGCCGGGACAGTCTTTCAGCAGGTGCACGGCCGCGCCCACGCCCGAGAGCCCCGCGCCGATGATCAGAACGTCGAAATGTTCGGTGCTCATACCTGGTCAAGCCTCCGTCATCCACAAAATGGGGCGCGCCGGACATTCGTGACGCCGGCGTCACAGTTTTCTTATGGTATAGAACGGCGCGTTTGTCACGGCGGCCGTCGCCCATCGAGGTGCGTCAATCCGTTGACCCTCCGCCGGCCGAGGCGTAGGGCCGAGGAGACAACGCCCCGCCGGTCTTTGATGTTCGATCCGTCCAAGCCCGCAACTTAGAGAGCATGATCCGCCCCATGGCGCGCCAGAGAAAACGCAAGGGCGATCCGGTCCACGGATGGCTTAATCTCGACAAGCCCGTCGACATGACCTCGACCCAAGCCGTGGGGGTCGTCCGACGGCTTTTCAATGCCCAGAAGGCGGGCCACGGCGGCACGCTGGATCCGCTTGCCGACGGCATCCTGCCCATCGCGTTGGGCGAAGCGACGAAAACGGTGGCCTGGGCCATGGACGCCGAGAAAGAGTATATCTTCACCATCGCGTGGGGCGCCTCTACCGACAGCCAAGACCTCGAAGGTGCGGTGATCGCGACCTCCGAGCATCGCCCGACGCGCGAGGCGATCGAAGCCGCACTCCCCACGTTTATCGGCGAGATCGAACAGATCCCGCCGAAATACTCCGCGATCAAAGTGGATGGTGAGCGGGCCTACGACCTTGCGCGGGACGGCGAGGCGTTTGAACTCGAAGGCCGGCCCGTGACGGTCTACGAGGCGTCGGTCACTGACATGCCGGACGGTGATCACACAGTGATCCATGTGCGCAGCGGCAAGGGCTGTTATGTCCGCGCGCGCGCGCGCGACCTCGCCCGCGCGCTGGGCGCCGAGGGGCATATCTCCCAACTGCGACGCACCCGGGTCGGCGCGTTTTCAGAAACCGAGGCGATTTCGCTGGCGGACCTCAAAGACTTGGCGGAGACGCCGTCGCTGATGTCGGCGCTCCGCCCGATCGAGATGGCTTTGGACACCATCCCCGCCTTGGCCATCACGAGCGCGGACGCGTCGATGCTCAAGCAGGGACGTGCGATCGTCCTCCTTCCACATATTGCCCAAGACTGGCGCGAACGCATTGCGGCGGCTGAAGACGAGGACCGGCTGGCGGTTGCAATGGTCGGCGACCAGCCAGTCGCCCTCGGCGAGGTGCGCGCGGGCCGGTTCCAGCCGACGCGCGTTTTTCAGATTTAGAAGCTCATGACAGCCTTGCCTCGCCAATCCGGTTGCCTACCTCCCCATTAAACACACGGGATGGTGGTCATGAAGCATTTCGGAGACATTGCGTTCACGGAATCGGTT
>CAYYNG010000399.1:0-2547 GCA_964472435.1 uncultured Hyphomonadaceae bacterium
GCCGAGAAGCTGCTCGGCCCCTTGCTCCCCGAGAATCGTGCGGCTGTCGATCTTCGTCGTCACCATGTAGGAGATCCGCGTCGGGAAGTTCGCCTTGATCGTGCCGGTGATGACGTCCACTGACGGGCGCTGGGTCGCGGTGATGAGGTGGATGCCGGCCGCCCGGGCCATTTGGGCGAGGCGCTGGACGCAGCCCTCGCTCTCCTTGCCCGCCACCATCATCAGGTCCGCCATCTCGTCGATGACGATCACGATGTTCGGGATGGGGTCGAGCGGGAGGATCTCGTTTTCAACGATGGGCTTGCCCGCATCGTCATAGCCGACTTGCACTTCGCGGGTGAGAAGCTTGCCGTCCGCCCGATACTTCGCCGCCTTGGTGTTGAACCCTGCGAGATTCCGGACCCCGGCCTTCGCCATCAGCTCGTAGCGGCTTTCCATCTCCCGCACGGCCCATTTGAGGGCGTTCACCGCTTTCTTCGGGTCCGTCACGACGGGCGAGAGGAGGTGCGGAACGCCCTCATAGATCGAAAGCTCCAGCATTTTCGGGTCGATCATGATGAAGCGGCACTCGGCGGGCGTTAGCCGGTACATCAGCGACAGGATCATCGCGTTGATGCCCACCGACTTGCCCGAGCCGGTCGTCCCCGCGATCAGAAGGTGCGGCATCTTCGCAAGCTCGACGACCGTCGGTCCGCCGCCAATGTCTTCGCCGAGCGCCATTGGCAGCTTGGCCTTGGTGTTTTGATAGACGTCCGAGTCGAGCAGCGCCCGGAGATACACCGTCTCGCGAGCCTCGTTCGGCAGCTCGATGCCGATGGCGTTTTTGCCGGGGATCACCGCGATCCGGGCGGATGTGGCGCTCATGGACCGCGCGATATCGTCGGCGAGTGCGATGACGCGGGCGGATTTCACCCCGGCGGCGGGCTCAAGCTCGAAGAGGGTCACGACCGGCCCGGGGCGCACCTCGCGGATGCGGCCGCGGACGCCGAACTCCTTCAAGACTTCCGTCAGCCGCGCCGCTTTGGCGAGCAGCACCCCCTCGTCGACGCCGGCGTCGCGTTCGGGCGGCATGTCCAGGAGATCGATCGGCGGCAGCTTGGCCGGCCCTTGACGTGTCCCGGAGCGGACGCGGGGGTCGGGCGCCATGGGCGCCGGCGGGGTCGACTGGGCCCGCGGCTTCGCCTTCGGCGCGGCGGGCTGACGCGGGAGCTCGGCCCCCGGCTCGGCGGTCACGCGCGGCGCTGGCGGCTCTGGTTCGGCGGCGGCCGGTCGGTCGGGGCCAGCGGACGCGTAGTCCGCATCCACCTCGATGACCCGAGGCTTCGGTTCCAAGTCGCGCTGGCTCCGGCGCGCCAGAGACATCACGGCCCCGCCCAATCCCCTTGCGCGGCGGACCACCCAACGGCCCTCGCTGGCCGCGGCGGACTGCAGCGCGCGGGCGTCGCTCCGCCGGACCCCTAGGGCCGACAGCATGCACCAGACCGCGATGAGGCCGAGAAACATGCCGGCCAATGTTTTCGGCGAGGGCAGCAGCAGGGCCTCGAACGGCACCGTTGTGGCGGCGAGCAGCCGATCGCCGACAAGACCGCCGAGGCCCGCGCTGAGCGGCCACGACGCCGGCACCGGCCAGGCTGCGAAACTTGCAGCGGATAGCGGCGCGAACGCCGCGCCGAACAACCAACGGGTGGCTTTGGGGTCGCCGAAAAGGACGGCGCGCATCGCGCCGCCCACCATGGCGGCAAGCCCTGCCGTCCACGCCGACCAGCCCAGCATTTGCCGGGCGAAATCCGCGAAAACGGCCCCACGCGCGCCGAAAAGGTTCTGAACCTCGGCGTTGGTGGCCACGTTCCAGCTCGGGTCGGTCTCCACGTAAGAGCCGACGCTGCCGCAGATGAAGACCCCCAGTCCGAAGACGGCGGCGCCTGTTAATATGCGCCAAACCGGATCAGCCGCCGCGCGAGGCCGGGCGGTCGATGTGTCGAAGTCGTGGGAGGTGTGGCGTTTCGCCATCGAGCGGAGCTCCTGTTCTTGAGTTCGACGCAATCATTCCAGCCTAGGCTTAACGGCGGGCAAATGTTGGGCGGCTCGATGAAAAAAGCCCCGGTGGAAAACCACCGGGGCCAGGTCAGGGTCGCAACACCCCCATGGAAGCTTGGAAATTACGATGCGAACTCGGGATAGGCCTCCAGGCCGACCTCGGATTTATCGAGACCATCGATCTCATCTTCTTCGCTGACACGGACGCCGACGGTCAGACGCAACGCGAGCCAACCGATCAGCGATAGGACGACGACGAACGCGCCGATCGCGACGACGCCGATCAATTGAGAAATGAAATTCGTGTCGCCATTGGTGATCGGCACCGCGAGCGTGCCCCAGATCCCGCACACAAGGTGCGCCGGGATGGCGCCGACGACGTCGTCGATCTTCAGGCTGTCCAGCAGCGGAACGGTCAACACGACGAGCACGCCGCCGATGGCCCCGATCAGAATGGCCGCCGGGATGGCGGGCGTCAGCGGTTCCGCCGTGATCGAGACGAGGCCGCCG
>CAYYNG010000400.1:0-2538 GCA_964472435.1 uncultured Hyphomonadaceae bacterium
CGCCGTGATCGGATCAAGGCCTGTGCCGTCGTCGTTGACGTTCACCAGAAAGACTTGGCCGCCCTGCGACACGGTGATCAGCGCACCGTCGATCGCGCCGCTGAACGCGCCCCCGACATATTCAGTGATGCCGTTGGTCGAGCTGCTGAATGAGGCGAGCGCGCCGGAGGGATTGTTGGCGATATCCTCGCCGGCGATCGCACCAAAGGAGCCGCCCGCGCCGGCGCTGCGGTCGATCCGCGTGCCGCTTTCTAGAAGCCGGTCGGCGGTTTCTTGGGAGTCTAAATCGTCGAGCGCCGCGAACCGGGTAGGGTCGATCAGCGTACTGTCGGCGATATTGACCGAATCCGGAACGAGCGCTGAGAGATCTGGCACGACGGCGATCGGAAGCGCGTTCTCAATCGCGCTCGCCACATCCATCTCGGCCTGGGCGGTGGCTTCTGCTTGTTCTTGTGGGTTTAATTGATCGAAGTTGTTCGGAAGGAACTCGGCGACTTCGATGATCCCGACGCCGAGCTCTTCGATGATCGCCAACTGTTCGGCCGTGAAGGTCGCCGGGTCCTGATTGACCAGCCCGCTATCGTTGAAAATGAAGCCTGGGCCCGTTGGATTCGCCCGGCTGGGGGCCGGATGGCCGCCATAGCCCCCCTCGTCGAGTAGAAGGAGCGGTTCATCGTCACCGTCGCCGCCATTGTTGACGGCGTTTGTCGGCTGACCGTCCACGAAGATCGGATTGCCGCCGAGACCGCCATTGCCGCCATTGTCCACGCTGAACAGCAGACCGTCGCGGGTCAGAACAACATCATAGGGGTTGCGCTGACCGTCATAGACGATTCGGATCGGCGCATCGGCGGGCAGGATCGCCTGGTTGAAGCCGTCATTGCCGCCGAACGGACCGTTCACATCCAGGCCGTTTTCGTCTTCCAAGGCGCCGCCATTGGCGCGGTTCGGATCGTCCAGCGTCGGAAGATCGTAGATATAGTCGCGGGCGATGAAGGTGAGGTCGTTATTATTGTTGTTCTGCCCGTTTGCAGCGATGCGGCCGGCGTCGTCATCTGTGAGGACCGGAAGCATCTCGATGGCGTCAAGGTCGATCTCGAGAAGCGCGCCGGAGAGGACATATTCGGGGGTGTTGGCGAAGAACGTGCTCGGGGCGCCGTTATTCGTGTTGCCGCCGACTTGGAGGTAAAGCGTGTTCGTGGCTTCATCGATTTGGAGGCCGTTGACCGAGTGATTCTCCTCGGACCGGGGAAGTCCGCGGATAATGTCGACGACGTCCCATTCCGAACCGGTCCAAGTGGCGCGCGTGACGACGCCGGAATTCGTGTCGAGATTCGTGTCGATGCCGTTCGCGATTCGGGGGTCGCTGGACGAGATGTAGAGAACTGGATTTTCAGCGGTGCCGGTCACCACAAGGCCGGTGACCTGGCGGTTCGTGAACGCGTTCTCGCCTACGTTCGGCGTATCTTCGTCATACCCGGTGAACAGGCTGCCGTCGTCGTTGTGATTGGCGATCGATTTGACGACGCCGAGGTTCGTGTCGCCGATCGTGAGCACTTCCTGGTCGACCACCACCACCTGGCCATCGACGAGATCGAGCGTGAAGGCGTTGATGTCGCCCGTTTGTTCAGAGACGTACAGCCGGCCGTCCGGACCGAATTGAATAGAGGTCGGGTTCGGAATGCTCCCGCCCGCATTAAACGATCCGATTTGATCAAACGTGATGTCAGCCATGTGTTTCCCCGATCACAACTGCCGGTCCTTTCGGACCGTTCCCCGATCGACGCGGATAGTAATGGGGGTGGCGCAGCCGCCCGAGCGGCCACCCGCCCGGCGTCGACAAATCGCTGAATTTAATGTTCCCCCGATCCCCTTCTGCCGCCCAGCGTCATCGGAAGGCGACCATCGTTTCTCGACAGCCTTCCGCCTAGTCACAGTTATGACCCTGCTCCGAAATCGGATCAACGCATTTAACCTATTGTTAGCAATTGCTGAAAAGATTCGCCTCAGTGGAGAAATCCGCCGCCGTATTCGGGGTGATCCGGGACTCGCGCTGACCGTCGCCGCTGGCCGATCACGGCGACAGCGCTACGGAAATCCGCTCAAAGCCTTTCGCCGTCGCTTCGAGACCGTCAACCCGCATCGCGCGAACGCCGAAGTGCGCGAACAGGCGGCGAATCCGCCCGCTGAGGTCCGGGGCACCGACAATGACCAGAGGTGGGGATGCCGCGTCGCCTCTCGCCAACTCCTCCACCTGTGGAAGGGATTCCGCGGCGAGAAGCACACCGGAAAGGTATGCTCCCGATTTGTCCGCTTCGAGCGCGCCGGAAAGCTGCCGGCTCCGTGTCGAGAACAAGAGATGGGTAAGCCGTTCCGGACCGGCCGATCGAACCGCGTCGACGCCCGCCCAAAAGGCGGCCTCGTCGAACACGCCGCTATCGTGTCGCGCGAGTACCGAGTGGGTGCGGAGGATCGCGTAGAGTTCGCCGGACAAGCCCGTCAAGAAATCCGACACGCCGTCGCCCGCCGGCTTAATCC
>CAYYNG010000401.1:0-2533 GCA_964472435.1 uncultured Hyphomonadaceae bacterium
GCCCACTTGCCGCTCGATTACGAAAACGGCGCAGCGACCGTGAAAGCCGACTGGCCCGACAACGCCCTCGACGCTCTGCTCGCCCCCCGCCTCCTCGCCGCGCGGGAGACGAGGTGGGACGGGCCCTTGTACGACCGCCAACCCAAAGGCCCCGACCGGGCCGCCCAGGCCCAGGGCGGTGTGTGGCTGCGCGCCGCCGCCCACCCCCAGGGTGTCGAGACTCCCCTGTCGATCCGTTACCAGAGGGCCTGTTTCCTGGGCCTCGCCAGGTTCGACAACGCCGCCTTCTCGGGCGACGCCAGGTTCAACATCGCCGCCTTCTCGGGCGTCGCCTGGTTCAACAACGCCGCCTTCTCGGGCGACGCCGGGTTCAACAACGCCGCCTTCAAAAGTCAGACTTTCTTTCACAGCGCCAAGTTCGACGCCGACCGAAAAGGCGCAGCGGCCCGGTTCGACCTCGCCGTCTTCTCCGGCGCGCCGAGCTTCAAAGGAACCGACTTCCGCGGCCCCGTCAGCTTCGACAGCGCCGATTTCGAGCGCATCGCAAAGTTTCAAGGCGCGGTCTTTTCCGGACAGGAAGCCAATTGGCGCGGCGCGTTCCGGGGCGCGATCTTCCAGCGCACGCTTGATTGGACCGGCGTCGCAAGCGACCGCGTCGCTGCGCTGTCGGGCGTGCGCCTCGACCGCGGCCTGCTGCTCTCGCGCCGCGAGGAAGCGAACGAAGCGAAGGAGCACCGCGCCGCCCTGAAGCTCGCAATCAAAGCTGAAGACCGGGAGGAGGCCCTGCGCGCCCTCGAAGACGGCGCGATGCGCGTGAAGCTCGCCTTGGCCCAGGACAGCGACAAGCTGCGCGAACAGCGCTTCTACGAGCTTGAGCTGCGCGCCCGGCGGAAACAGAAAGGCACGCCAGGCCTCGTCAAGGCCTTCTCCCGCCTTTACGCTTGGACTTCGAATTACGGGGCGAGCATCGCCCTGCCGCTTTTCTGGCTGGTCTTCCTGCTTCTGCCGAGCGCGGCGGGGCTGTTCTTCGGCTGGGGCTGGATCCATGCGCCGGACGTTGTTCGAGACGCGCCCCAAGCCGCGATCTGGCAGGCGCTCGATCTCGCTTGGTCGAACATTTTCCAGCCGCTCTCGGCGCTTTCCACCGAAAACGATTTCCGCGACCAGAACAGCCTCACCCAGGCCCTGCTCTACGACGCCGACGGCCAGGTCGACGCCACAGGCTTCTTCGTGCGCGCGGCCTCGACCCTGCAATCGCTCTTCGCGCTGGTTCTAGCCTTTCTTACGGCCCTCGCCGTGCGCCGGCGGTTCCAGATCAGCTAGAGCCCTCCCCCCAAACGCATTGCCCCTCGCCCGCGGCCCGGCTATCGCTGCCGTCCATGTCAAACGCCCCCCTTTCCGACGCCATCAAGGCCATCGCGCGGCGCGAAGACCTGTCGGCCGATCTGCTGTCCGGGGCGTTCGACGCGCTGCTCGCCGGCGCGGCCGCGCCCGAGGAGATCGGCGCTTTCTTGATGGGCCTTGCCGTGCGCGGCGAAACGGCGAACGAGCTCGTCGCCGGCGCGCGGGCGATGCGGGGCGCCTCGCGCCGGCTCCAGGTCGACGGCGATGTGCTCGACACCTGCGGCACGGGCGGGCTGCCTTGGCGCTCGCTCAACACCTCGACGGCCGCCGCCATTGTCATCGCCGCCGCTGGCGGGCGCGTTGCGAAGCACGGCAATCGGTCGGTTCCTCCGAAAACGGGATCGGCGGACGTGCTCGAGGCGCTCGGCGTCAATCTCGATGTCGACGAGGCGACCTTCCATCGCTGCCTTGAAGGCGCGGGCGTCGCCTTCATGTTCGCCCCCGCCCACCATTCCGCCATGCGCCATGTCGCGCCCGTTCGGAAGCGGCTCGGCATCCGGACGATCTTCAATCTGCTGGGCCCCCTGACAAACCCCGCCGGCGCGCAGTTCCAGCTCTTGGGCGTCTACGCCCCTGAATGGGTGCGGCCGATGGCCGACGCCCTCGCCGAACTCGGCGTCGCCCGCGCCTGGGTCGCCCACGGCGTGGACGGGATCGACGAGCTCTCGATCGCCGGGCCGACGCTGGTGGCGGAGGTGACGGACGGCGCGGTGAGCGAATTCGAGCTTACGCCCGAGGACGCGGGCCTCGTCCGCCACCCCCTCTCGGCCTTGGAGGGCGGCGACCCGGAGATGAACGCCCAGGCCATTCTCGACCTCCTCGACGGCCGGCCGGGCCCGTTTCGGGACGTGGTGCTCCTCAATGCTGCGGCGGGTCTGACGGTGCTTGGCCAAACCGCGTCTATTTCGGGGGCGATGCCGGCTGTTTCGGCCGCCGTGGACAGCGGCGCGGCGCGCGAGGTCCTGCATAAACTTGTCGATCTCTCCCATGGATCGGACGGCTGATGCCTACAGCCCTCGATGCGATTCTCGCCTACAAAGCGGATGAAGTTGCGGCGCTGAAAGCCTCCGCCCCCGAGCTCGAGCTTCAGGCGAGGGCGGCGGATCAGCGGCCGCCAAAGGGGTTCGCC
>CAYYNG010000402.1:0-2509 GCA_964472435.1 uncultured Hyphomonadaceae bacterium
GCTAAACCTTCTTCACGGGTTGAGCCGGGCCGCGGCTTTTGCCGCGCCGAGTGCGTGCGGGCACGCGCGCCGGCTGCGGCGCCTCGAGCAGCTTGCGGCGCTCGTCGGCTGAAAGCGGCCGCCATTCGCCCTCCGGCAGGTCGGCGAGATCCACTGGGCCGACCCGCAGGCGAACGAGATCGATGACGCGCAGATCGACAAGGTCGCACATCCGGCGAATCTGGCGTTTGCGGCCCTCTTTCAGGATGAAGCGAAGGGTTTGGTCCGCGACTTGGGTCACCTTGGCGGGCCGAAGCTCTCGCTCGTCGAGCGCCAACCCATGGCGCAGGCGTTCGAGCTTCGCCTCTGTCACGCCGCCCCGCACGCGGACGAGGTATTCCTTCTCCACGGCGCTGTCTGGTCCGATCACCGCTTTGGCGAGAACCCCGTCTTCGGAGAGGATGAGAAGGCCGCGGCTGTCTTGGTCGAGCCGGCCGATCGGGGCGAGCCGCGCGCCTGGCCCTGGCGCCCGTCCAGTTTCGCCATAGCGTCGGTCTTTGGTCACCAATCGCACCGCTGGAATCTGATCGCCCTCGGGCGTGCCCGAAACATAGCCGACCGGCTTGTGGAGCACGATCGAGAGCTTGTCCCGAAGCCGCGCCTCGGCCACGCTGGAGAGGCTGAGGGTTTGGCCGGGCTCGATCTTGCGGCCGGCCTCTTCGATCGCCACCCCATCGATGGAAATCAGGCCCCGCGCGATCAAATCGTCGGCTTCGCGGCGGGAGCAAACCCCCTGCTCGGCGAGCCATTTGTTCACCCGAACCGGCGCGGGGCCGGAATAGGCGCGGGAGAACGGCGCCCGGTCTCGGACCGGTCTGTCCGGCTTGTCGCGGCGCGGGCGGTCTCTGGTCGGTTTCGCGTCCAATTCAGCCCTGCTGCCCCCGTCCTCGCTCTGTCACTTGCTTGCGCGCGGCTTCAACCGCTTCGGCGCTCACGCCCGCAGCGTGTTCGGCCGAGCGTTTGATCTCCATCTCCAGCGCGGGACCGAACGCCATGGCGAAGCCCTCGTCGATCACCGCCTTATAGTTCTTAAGAAGATCCGGCTGGGTCGAGCACATATCGTGGGCGAGCTTCACCGCCGCGGGCACGAGTTCGTCCGCGGCATAGACGCGGTTCACAAGCCCCCACCGGGCGGCGGTCTCCGCATCGAGGAAATTGCCGGTGAAGGAGAGCTCCTTCGCCCGGCTGACGCCGATCAGCCGCGAGAGTTTCTGGCTGAGTCCCCAGCCGGGCATGATGCCGACGCGGGCGTGGGTGTCGGCGAATTTCGCGTTCTCCGAGGCGAGCAGCACGTCGCACATCAGCGCGAGTTCGAACCCGCCTGTGATCGCGAACCCGTTGATCGCGCCGATGATCGGCCAAGGGTAGGCGCCCAGCGAACGGGCGATGTCGATGTCTCCGCCATCGGCGCCGAGGGCGAAGCCGGTCTCGCCCGCCTCTTTCAGGTCGACGCCCGCGGTGAAGGCGCGGCCGGCCCCCGTCAACACGACGGCCCGGATCTCCCCATCGGTCGCAAGCGCGTCGAACGTCTCCACCAGTTTCGCCCGCAGCGCGCGGCTCAGTGCGTTCAGCGCGTCCGGCCGGTTGAGCGTGACAATCGCGACGGGCCCGTCGCGCTCGACTAGGATGATTTCCTCGGACATGGCCCTTGGCCTCCCTTGCTCTTTTCTATCTTTGGCCGACATAGCCACTTGTGCGCTGCAAGACGAGGGGAAAGCGATGGCCGGCCCGCCGCCCGAAGTGAATTACACGTTCTCCGCCGCCGAAATCGAACAGCTCAAACCCTATGGCGAGGTGGCGAGCCACCAGGCGGGCGACGTGCTCTTTGAAGAGGGCGACCGCGAGCTGGCTTGCCACGTGATCCTATCGGGCGAGATGGAGATCTTTCTCGCCGATCGCGGCAAGCACCGGCGCGTCGGGTGGTTGGAGCCGGGCCAGTTCGCCGGCGACTTGGCGGGATTGACCGGCCACGCCTCCCTCGCCAGAGCCGTGATGCTGAAAGCCGGAGAGGTTTTGCATCTTTCCCACGACAAATTCATGCGCTTGCTCGTTGAAAATTCGAAACTTTCCGACATTTTCATCCGCGCCTTCACCGCCCGGCGAGCCTGGCAGCAAGCCTCGGACTTCGTCTCGGTCTTGGTGATCGGCGCCCGCTATGACCGGTCTCTGTTCGCGATCCGGGATCTTCTGACCAAGCATGGCGTGGGCCATACTTGGCTCGACCCCGAGGCGGACCCGCTCGCCGATCGGATTCTTGAGGCGCGCGGCTTCACTCACAACGACTTGCCCGTCGTCGCGCGCGGCTCGTCGCTGGAGCTTGCCGGCGACCCGGTGCAGATCTCGTGGACCGGCATCAATCAGAGCGACAACGACCTGTCCGGCCGCTGGACCGACGCCGTGTTCCTGTCGACCGACCCGGTCTTCTCGATCGACGACCGCCCGATCGGCACCGCCGAGTTCCGCGGCGACG
>CAYYNG010000403.1:0-2509 GCA_964472435.1 uncultured Hyphomonadaceae bacterium
CTCGGCGATCAAAGACAACAATGTCGTCTCGGCCGTCGTCTCGAACACCTGGACCTTGGTTCTCGTTGCGGCGCTGGTCGCCAGCGGTCAGTCCGGCGCGGTCGAAGCGATCTACCAAGCGGCGCCCGCCGCGATTGCCGGGTTCGGCGCCTTGTGCGTGGTGATCTACGCCGCGATCATTCTCTTTTTCCGCCGCATCACATCGCTCAGCCTCGCCCGCCTCGCCCAGGTCGCGAGCGTGCATATGACCAAGATCGTTCTCGTCATGGGGCTGCAGGTCGCGCAATGGACCGTCGGCGCCCCGGGCCAGCCCTGGCTCGCTTGGCTTTTCCTTTTGACGGTGCAGATGGTTTTAAAGCGCATCCCTTTCCTGCCGAACACCGACCTTCTCTTTCTAAGCGTCGCGCTCTCGGTGGCCGGGTTCGCCGAGGGCGGCGCCGAACGGCTGGCGGGCATGCTCGTGGCCTCGGCGGCGATGATGCAGATCGTGCAGCTCGCCGCGTTCCTTGCAACGAGCGGGCGCGGGCGCGCTTAAACCCGCAGGCTGTTCAAGATCCATTCGGCCGCTCGCGCGTATCCTTACCATGTCGCTCTTTGATTTTGATGAGCCGGTCGAGACGATCGATTGGACCCCGACCCAGGCCGCCGCGCGCGCCCGCCTGTCTGCATTTGCGCCTCGTGCGGGCCGCGCCTATGCCAGCCGCCGCAACTATGATTTCGGCCCGGACCGCCGGTCCAACGTGTCGGCGCTCTCGCCCTGGATCCGTCACCGGCTGGTTTTGGAGGAGGAGGTGCTGCGCGAAACTCTGGCCCGCCACAGCCCCTCGGCGGCCGAAAAATTCGTGCAGGAGGTCTATTGGCGGGCCTATTTCAAAGGCTGGCTGCAAGCGCGGCCGGACGCTTGGACGCGGTACCGCCGCGATGTCGCCGGCCTTTACGGCGCGCTCGCAGAGGATCGCACGCTGCGCGCCCGCTACGAGGCGGCGATCGAGGGCCGGACGGGAATCGACGCGTTCGACGCATGGGCCGGCGAACTGGTGGAGACGGGCTATCTGCACAATCACGCCCGCATGTGGTTCGCCAGCATCTGGATCTTCACGCTTGGCTTGCCTTGGCAACTCGGCGCCGATTTCTTCCTGCGACATTTGTTGGACGGCGACCCGGCCGCCAACACGCTCTCGTGGCGATGGGTCGGCGGGCTCCACACCCAGGGCAAGACCTATCTCGCGCGTGCTTCGAACATCGAAAAGTACACCGGCGGGCGCTTCAACCCCGCCGGGCGGCTCTCGCCCGACGCAACGGCGCTTGAGGAACCGCCCCTTGGCCCGGCGATAGCCCCGCCATCGAGCGAGGCGCCGCCGAAGGGGGCGCGCTTCGGTCTCTTGATCACGGAGGAGGATTGCGCGCCGGAGGCGCTGGCGCTCGCCGCCCCCCCAGCCGCCCTTCTGGGTCTTGTGGCGACGGCGGACCGGTCGCCCGGCCCCGTCGGCGAGCTGGCGGCGAGGTTCGCCCGCGGCGCCGTCGCCGACGCGCTCGACCGCGGTTCCGAGGGTTTCGGCCTATCGATCGAAAGGGCTGCGCTTGCCGATGGCGAGACAAGCGATTGGGGCGAACGGCTCGTCGATTGGGCGCGAATGGAGAAGATCGACACGGTCGTCACGGCGTTCGCACCGGTCGGCCCGGCTGCGACGGCGCTGGCGGCGGCGGAGACCAATCTCGGGCGCGCGGGCGTCAAACTCGTCCGGATCCTGCGCCCTTACGATGCGGCGGCCTGGCCGCATGCCAATCGCGGCTTCTTCAAACTCAAGAAGAAGATCCCGTCCTTGCTGAAAGGCCTAGGTCTCGCGAGCGACTAAAGCCCGTCTAAGATCTTGGCGGCGCTCTCACGATAGGCGTCTTTCTTGTCCTCGCCCATCCGATCCCAGGTCGCATAGATCTGGTTAAGGCGGGGGTTTCCGCGCAGCTTGCCTTCGTTTCGGACAAGGAAATCCCAATAGAGCGGGTTGAACGGGCAGGCCCCGTCGCCGGTCTTTTGCTTCACGTTATAGGCGCAGCTCGAGCAATAGTCGGACATTTTGTCGATATAGTTGCCGCTCGCGGCATAGGGTTTCGAGCCCAAGACGCCGCCGTCGGCGAACTGGCTCATGCCGATCACATTTGGCGCTTCCACCCATTCATAGGCGTCGGCGTAGACGGCGAGATACCATTCATGCACGGCGTGGGGGTCGACGCCCACGAGCATCGCGAAGTTCCCCGTCACCATCAATCGCTGGATGTGGTGGGCGTAGGCCTCTTCCTTGGTTTGGACGATCGCTTCGCGCAGGCAGGCCATATCGGTGTCCCCGGTCCAGTAGAAATCGGGGAGGGGCCGGTCCGCGCCCAGGAAGTTTTCCTGCACATAACCTGGACCCTTCAGCCAGTAGATGCCGCGGACAAACTCCCGCCAGCCGATGATCTGGCGAATGAAGCCCTCGACGGCGTTGATCGGCGCGCGCCCCGCTTCATAGGC
>CAYYNG010000404.1:0-2496 GCA_964472435.1 uncultured Hyphomonadaceae bacterium
AGGCCAAGGCCCTTTCAGGCACCATCGACCATCGCCAGATGCACCGAGACTGGCATACCCGCCAGCAAGAGGTCAGATACGCAAAGGAATCCTCAGCACGTGGTCATGCACCGTTCTTGGCAATTGATATGATCGCAATTTCCGAACACCTGCAAGCAGGTCCGGCGCTATCCTCGGAGGGTCAGAGCGCATGTGGGACCTGAACTGCGGATTGCACGCCGCCACGGCCGAGCTTTTCGGAGGGGCACATCCCATTGCTCCGACGACGGCGCCAAAACATCGACTGCGAACCCCGGCTCAGAGCCGTGCGAGATTGAGGAGACCTGTCCCAAGGGATCGATTATTCACTCCGATTGGTGGCGCCCGCCCGCCGGTAACGAGATCCCGATCCAATAGCAATTGGTCGCTGCGTGTGCCTGAGCCTGGAGTGTGAACATGGCGCTGTCTGAATAGGCCGAGAAAAGGACGCAATCGGCGTCCAAACGCTCATATGCTGCGAAGACCTCAGGGAACTGCACTTCAATACAAAGCGCGAATCCGATCATCTAGCCGTTGATGTCTACGAGCGCAGCCCCGTCACCGGGCGTATACCACGACCTCTGCTCCGTTTGAGAGCAGATCTGTTTGTCATAACGCGCGACGGCAGCGCCCGACTTGTCTATCACCAAAAGCGAGTTATGAGGAAGAATACCGTTGGCAATCCGATGAGCCGTACCAAGAACACACCAGACCCCCAATTTCGCGCAATGCTTCTGAATGCGCTCTGTCTGGCGATCAAGCACAGCCCAATCGAAACGCCGCCAATCTTGGATCTCTGATTTCGCGTATCCCGACAACGCGCCCTCTGGGAACTGAACCAGTTCAACTCCAAGGGAAGCCGCGTCGTCAAGAAGCGCGATAATATGGTCAGCATTTGCCACAATCGACGGACCGATCCGAGATTGGCAGCTGGCGATCGCAAGGTGGGTGGGATCAGTCGGTTCTACATCACCATTCACCATGTCTAGCCCAATCATTTTACAGCCCGCGGTGCCCGCAGCCCAAAATCGGGATCCGGACCGATTAACGCTTCCAGGCCTCGTAATAGAAATTGCCACCTTCATCTTCATAAGTCGCCCCAGCGTTCAAACCGTGTACGGAAAGAGTCTCACGGTAAACCGCGTCGCCGAGCGAACGTGATGGCTCATTGGTTAAAACGTCGATCCACTCACACGCTTGTCGAGGGGCTGAATAAAGCAAGCTGCCACCAGTTTTCAGAGCGGTCGCCATACCGGCGAGCGCCTGGCGCTGGGCGCTTTCGGTCAAAAGAAAGATCAGACCGATGGCGAGAACGCCATCGAAGGGCCTGCCGAAGAAGCTGCTGGCTTCAGCGGTCTCACAGGCAACGGGGATGTCCGGAAAACGCGCCTTGAACGCCGCCACCATTTTCGGCGATGCGTCGATCGCAGAGACATCAAGACCAGCCTCGATCAACCGTTCCGTCAACGGCACACCGGAACCCGCGCCGACGTCGAGCACGGCGCCTCCCGCAGGCAAGGTTTTGGCCCAACGGGCGATGACCCCGCTGCCGACCCCCGAGCGAGCGGCCACATAGTCATTCGCAATGGCGTCATAGCCGCGGGAGGGATCGTAACGCACGGATTAGGGTCCCTCGGCGGGCTCGACAGATTTGAAAAGAGCGATGCGGTTGCCTTCGCTGTCTTCAATCTCCGCGACGTGACCATATCCGTCGATAAGGGTTTTTGGATAAAGAACGGCGGCACCAGCGCCTTCGGCCCGGGACAGCGCCGCGTCCATGTCCGGCACGGACAAATAGACCACGGCGCCATCTTTAGACGGACGATAAACATCCCCTTTGGCAAGGGCGCCGTTTGCGCCGGCGCTCCCTGGCGCTGACGGAAAAAGCGCCATCTCATAACCGTCGATTGTGGTGCGCTCGAAGCTGTATCCAAACACCGCCGTGTAGAACGAAATCGCCCGGTCAACGTCCGTCACCGGGATTTCGACATAGGCGAAGGGGTTTCGACTGGCCATCGGTGACGGCTCCTCTGTTAGCGCACAGGCAGAAACGACGAGCAAGAGCGACAGTCTCCACGCGCGTGCGAGAGAACGAGGCGCCATCCCTCTGCCGTTCAAGACCTGTGAGCTCATTCATCCGGTCCGTCTGTGGCAGTGTGCCCTATCGTTTCGGTGATCTCCAACAAATGGGCGCAATGCTTCGCCGCCTCGTCGACAACACCGTCGGCGATGGTCGCGTCGGTTCCATAGAGGGCGTCCACATGTGGCCAAATGAGCCGCGCCATGACATCGACGAGCGGCAAGTAGTACCATTGCTCTGAAGGCCGGAACGGCTCCTTCTGGACATGCTTCTTGAAAGCGCCTTGCCATGCGACCGCCAACGGCTCCTCGAGGATTTCGTAGGCCGTCGACAAATCGACTGGACACCGCTCCCGAAATCGAGCCGTCAAGGCGACCTTTTGGTCGATCGGCTGAAAC
>CAYYNG010000405.1:0-2492 GCA_964472435.1 uncultured Hyphomonadaceae bacterium
CGCCGAGACCCATCCCGACCCCGATAAGGCGCCCTCTGACGGACCGAACATGATCCCCATGGGCCTGCTGCGGCCCTTTCTCGAGGAGCTCATCGCCATTGACGGCCTCGCCAAAGGGCGCCGGTCGCTGCACGACTTTTCATCCTACACGGAAAGTTAATTTAAATTTGGTTAACGCCCGCATACCATGCCGGGCTTAGTTTCCATCGCAGATTTCAACTGAAATTATGACGCCTCGGCTATAGCTCGCATCGGTTGGGCCTCGCCGTCGCGCGGGGCCTGTTCGATCAAGGCGGTGGTCATGCGGGCGACACCCATTCTCAGTTTGGCGCTTTCGATTGGTCTCGGCCTCGCCGCGATCATCGGCGGGCGCATGTATCTTCTCCAACCGCAAGCGGCCGAGGCGGCGGCTCCCGTGGCGCGCCCCGCGCCGACGACGCGCATTCTCGTCGCCCTCACGCCGCTCGCCGAGGGGGACGAGGTCACCGCCGAGCGGGTGCGCTTCGCCGACTGGCCCCAGGCGAATTTGCCGGAAGGCGCGCTAACAAGCCTCAACGCCCTCGCCACCGACGCTGGAACGCCGGTGATTGCGTTGGGGACGATCGTGGCCGGCGAGCCCTTGCTGGCGGCGAAGGTTTCGGCGGAGGCGCCCCGTCGCACCTTGGCGGCGATCATCGAAGACGGCTATCGAGGCGTCACCATCGCCGTCACCGACGTCACAGGCGTCGGCGGCTACGTGCTGCCGGACGACCGGGTCGACGTCGTTCTGTTCGCCGATCCGACCGGATCGGGCAATTTCATCGCGGAGCCGGTTCTGTTCGACGTCCGGGTGCTGGGCGTCGGCCAGGTTATGAACCCGCATTCGGAAGGCGCGATCCCTGTGCGGAACGTCACGCTCGAAGCGACGCCCGACGCGGCCGCCGCCCTCGGTGTCGCGGCGGAGCGCGGCGAACTCGCTCTTCTTCTCCGCGGCGAGGGCGATCCGGACGCGAAGGTTGAACCGATGCAGATCGGGCGGCCGGCGCGCCGGTCGGGGCCGCGACGTCCGAGCCGCGCCAATATCCGCATGCTGAACGGCGCTGCAGATGAAACGATTGAAACGCCCCTCGCGCGAACTGGAGCGGCGCAATGATCCGGACCGTGTTGCATGTCGTCGCCTGCGCCGTCGTCGCGCTTTCGCTCGCCGCGCCGGCCGCGGCCTGGACCGAACGCCGCACCGCCGCCGGAGCCCCTGTTCTGGTGGTCGAACGCGGCCGGTCGAAAGTGATCGAGACAAACAATCGATTTGCGACCATCGCGCTGGCCGACGCGGAAATCGGCGAGATCCTGGCGACCAGCGACCGCTCCTTTTTCGTGCGCGGCCTCGCGCCGGGCTGGACCACGATTCTGGTCTATGACGAGCGCGGCGGCATTCAGGAAATGATCGACCTCAAGGTCGTGATCGGCCTCGACGCGTTGCGCGCCGATCTTGAGATTCTTTTGCCGAACGAGGACATCGACGTAGTGCCGGTGATGGACGGCGTCTTCATCGACGGCGAAGTCAGCAGCGCGGACGCGGCCGCCAAAGCCGTCGAGGTCGCCGAGCGGCATGTGCCGGAGGGCGTCGCGAACGGTTTGGCGATCCAGCAAAGCCAGCAAGTGCTGCTCGAGGTGCGCTTTATCGAGGCGTCCCGGTCCGCCGAGAAAGAGCTTTCGATCGGCAACAGTTTCACCGCTGGCGATGTCGCCGCGCAAACCACCGCAGAGCTTATCTCGGGGCTGGCCGCGCAAACCGCGGCGACCGCGGTCGGCCTCGGCGGGGCGAATATCGACCTCACGCTCGAGGCGTTGGAAAGCCAGGGCATTATCCGCACGCTCGCCGAGCCCAATTTGATCGCGCTTTCGGGCGATACGGCGAGCTTCCTCGCCGGAGGTGAATTCCCGATCCCGATCAGCAACGGCGACAACGGCATCTCGGTCGAATTTCAACAGTTCGGGGTCAGCTTGGCGTTCACGCCCACCGTTCTCGCCGACGGCCTCGTCAATATTCGCGTCCGTCCGGAGGTCAGCACGCTCGACCCTTCTTCCGGCGTCATCTCGGCGGGCATCAACGTGCCGGCGCTCACGGTCCGCCGCGTCGACACGACGGTCGAGCTGCGCGACGGCCAGGCCTTCGCCATCGCCGGTCTGTTGCAGAACGGCTACTCCAACGCCGTCACCGCAACGCCTTGGCTCTCGGACGTGCCGGTGCTGGGGGCGCTTTTCGCATCCCGTCGGTACCAACGGGACGAAACCGAACTCGTGATCATCGTCACCCCGCGGCTTGTCCAGCCCGCTCCGTCCCCCGACGCGCTGGCCTCGCCCCATGATCTGATCCGCGAACCGCGCGAAGACGAGTTCTTCCTGCTCGATCGCACCCATCGTCTGCCGGACGCGCCCGAAAGCTGAATTGGAGCCGCACATGTTCAAGAAGACCAGTGTTCTGGGGCTCGTCGCCCTCCTCGCGGCGGGCG
>CAYYNG010000406.1:0-2468 GCA_964472435.1 uncultured Hyphomonadaceae bacterium
AACGCACGGGATCGGGCTAGGAGCCTGGTGGGCGTATCGAGAGCTGGGCTGGGGCGGTTGGTGGTACTGGGATCCCGTTGAAAACGCGAGTTTGCTGCCGTGGCTGTCAGGCGCGGCGGCGGCGCACCTCGCCATGGTTTGGCGGCGAACGGGCCGGCTGGCCGGCGTCACCTTGATGTCTGTGATCATGACCTTCAGTCTGAGCGTGCTCGGCACCTTCATCGTCCGCTCCGGCGTACTTACCTCCGTCCATTCCTTTGCGGTCGACCCGCTTCGCGGAACGCTGATCCTGGCTTATCTTGCAGCCGTGGCGGGCGTCGCGCTCGCCGCCCTTCTCAGACACTGGCCCGCCGACGAAGGCGCGCCGCTTGCCCCCGCGCCGAGCCGGGAGTTCGTTCAACTCGCCGGATCCGGGCTCCTTTTGACTGCGGCTGCGACCGTTTTTTTCGGCACCCTCTATCCGTTGATCGCCGAGGGGTTGCTGGGTCAGACCATCAGCGTCGGCGCGCCGTACTTCAATCAGACGGCGACGCCGATCATGGGGCTCGCGGTGATCCTGCTTGCGCTCGCGCCGCAAACGAATTGGGGACAATCGGGCGACCTCCGCGGTTTCGCGCGGCCGGCTTTGGTTGCGCTCGGGGGCGCCACGTTCACGGCGATCGCCGGCGTTCTGTTCCTCGGCCTCCGTTCGGCGGAAGCCGGCGCCCTGGGGCTTGCCGCCGGTCCAGCCTTTCTGCTCGCCGGCGTCTTGTCGAGGCCCGAGCGGAGGCGACACGCGAAGATGGCGATGGCGCATGGCGGTGTTGCACTCGCTGCTTTCGGCATGGTCGCGTCGGCGGCGCTGTCCACTGAGACGGTGGTCAGCGTCTCGCCTGGGGATCGCATTGCGTTCGGGGGGCTTATCCTAACGTTTGAGGGCGTCGAACGGAGCCGCGGCGTCAACTATCTGCGGGATAGGGCCGAGGTGCGCATTTCATCCGGCGACGGCGATCGAGACATCGCCCGTCTGACCCCGGAACGCCGCTGGTACCCCGCGGGAGACATGGTAACGACGGAAGCGGCCATCCGCTCGACCCTTCTTACGGATCTCTACGTCACGCTCGGAGACCTCAGATCGCCCGGCGCGGCGGATTCGGACTGGGCGTTGAGGGTTCGGCGACGACCGTTCATCTCCTGGATCTGGGCAGGTCTGATCATCGCGTTTGCGGGAACGGTGTTCAGGGGCGCGCGGCCGATCGCTCGACGGCGCCGGCTTCCCGCTGCGGCCGGCCTTTGATGAGACCATGGATCTTTGCAGCGGCCGTTACGCTTTTCGCCGGCGCGTCGGGCGCCGCGCCGCCGGGCTCTGCGGCTGATGAGGAGCGGGTGCAGGCGCTGCAGCGTGAAATACGGTGTCCGGTCTGTGCCGGCCAGTCGGTGGCCGAAAGCGACGTGCCGGTCTCCCGGGACATCCGCCGTTTCATCGAGCGCCAAGTCCTCTTGGGAGAGCCGGACGCGGCGATCAAGTCGGCGCTGGTCGAACGCTACGGACGTTCGGTCCTATTTGACCCCGGCGTGTCTGCGTCTACGTTGCCGTTGTGGTTTGCGCCATGGCTGTTCGCCGGCCTCGGCGGGATTGCCATCTGGCGGCTGACGCGACGACAAAAGGACAAAACGTGAGCAACGCGCCTTATCGGGCAAGGGTCTCGCTGACGTGCGAAGACGTCGGTTGCGACCGCGGCGACCGGCCGGTGGTGCGCGGGGTGTCCTTTTCACTTGCCCCGGGCGGCGGGCTTCAAATCTTTGGTCGCAACGGCGCGGGCAAATCGTCGCTTCTATCTGTCTTGTCCGGCCGGACGCGGCCGGCGTCGGGACAGGTGTCTTGGTCCCTCGGCGACGCATCCGCGCCTGCGCCCACGACCTCGCTTCTATCGGTGCTCGACCATGCAGGGGCGGTTAAGCCGACACTCTCGGTCACGGAGAATCTCGCCTTCTGGCGCTCCCTCTACGGCGCGACGAAAACCGCGGCGGCGGCGGCGCTCGATGAACTCGGGCTCTCGAGGCTCGCCGGCCGGCCGGCCTTCACTCTCTCGGCCGGCGAACGGCGGCGGCTCGCGTTCGCGCGACTCTGGATGTCGGACCGGCCGGCATGGATTCTAGATGAGCCAACCACCTCGGTGGACGCCGCGGGCTCGTCATTGGTGGCCGATATCATCAGCCGGCACTTGGCGCGCGGCGGGCTGGCCGTCGTCGCGACCCACCACAAGCTCGAAATCTCGGGCGATGAACTTGCGCTCGGCTAATGGCCGGTGCGATCGCTCTTGCTTCGGCGGTGGCGCGCCGGGATGTGGCGATCGCCTTCCGCCAGGGCGGCGGATGGCTGCAGGGCATCGTTTTTTATCTCGCTTTCGTTGGGCTGTCGGCGTTCGCCCTCGGGCCAGAGGAGGCCGGTCTGCGGAACGCAGCCGTCGCTGTTGCATGGCTTGCTA
>CAYYNG010000407.1:0-2459 GCA_964472435.1 uncultured Hyphomonadaceae bacterium
GCCGCGCCGTCTCCGACCGGCCCGGTTCGCTCGTTGTCTATCGGCCGAACGGGCGGGAGGCGGTGCGGATCCGATGCGACGAGACGGCCGCAGGCGCCGTCCTCGCCGACTACGACCTTTCCCGCGGCGCCTCCCGCGGGCTCTGGCGCGCGGCCGTCGAGATCGACGGCGTCGGCGAAACCGGCGCGGCGACCTTTTCCGTCGAGGATTTCGTGCCCCAGCGCGTCGCGGTCGAGCTCGAAGTCGATGACGAGACCCCGATCCGGCGCGGCGAGACACGCGACATCCTGGTCGACACGCGTTTTCTTTACGGCGCTCCGGGGGCCGGCCTCACGGTGAAGGCCCAGGCGCGGTTGGAGGCCGACCCAAGCCCGTTCGAGGATTTCGAAGGGTTCCAGTTCGGCCGTCACAGCGCGGTCTTCGCCGAGGAGATCATCGAGCTTCTCGACCAGACCGCGGACGGGGCGGGCCGCGCGGTTCTGCGTCTGGCGCCCGGCGGCCGCGGACAAGACGCCGACCGCCCGCTGCGCCTCAACACGGTGGTGAGCGCGCTCGAGCCCGGCGGCCGCGCGGTGTCCGAGAGCGTTCGGACGCCCTATCGGCCGCGGCCGCTTTATCTCGGCATCCGGCCGGGCTTCGAGGGCAGGGCCGGCGACGACGAACCCGCGGGGTTCGAGATCGCGGCCGTCTCCGCCGCCGGCCAGGCGCTGGCGGCCCGGCTCGCTTGGCGGGTCGTTTCCATCGATTACCATTATGACTGGTACCGCGAGGACGGGCGTTGGCGCTGGCGGCGGTCCAGGTCGGTCAACACGGTCAAGGAAGGCGTCGTGCAGACCCAGATCGGCGGGACGGCGACGATTGAAGCCGGCGGCCTCGACTGGGGCGACCATGAATTGATCGTCACCGGGCCGAACGGCGCCGAGGCGAGCGTCTCCTTCTGGGTGGGCTGGGGCGGCCGGGTCGGCGAAGACGGCGTTGAAGCCCCCGACCGGGTCGCCGTAATCGGCCCGAGCGCGCCGCCCGCGCCGGGGCGCGAGGCTGCGATCGAGGTCGTCGCCCCCTATGACGGCGAGGCGCAGATCGTCGTTGCGACCGATCGCATCCTATCGGTCACCACCCGCCCGGTGTCCGGCGACAGTCCGACCCGCCTGCGGCTGCCGGTGACCGAAGACTGGGGCGAGGGCGCCTATGTCATGGTCAATGTCTTTAGCCCGCGGGATGCGGTGCTGCGGGCCAAACCGCGCCGCGCGGTCGGTGTCGGCTACGTCGCCGTCGACCAAGCGCGGCGGACATGGGACCTCTCGATCAACGCCGACGACGTGGTGCGGCCCGGGCGGGAGGAGCTGATCATCGTCGACATCGAAGGGGAGCTGCGCGAGCCGGTTTATCTGACGCTGGCGGCGGTCGACGAGGGCATCCTGCGCCTGACCAAATTCGACAGCCCGGACGCGCCGGCGCACTTTTTCGGCCGCAAAGCGCTCGGCGTCTCGCTTTATGACGATTACGGCCGCCTGCTCGACCCGAATCTCGGACTGCCGGCCGATGTGCGGACCGGCGGCG
Organism: uncultured Hyphomonadaceae bacterium; assembly: GCA_964472435.1. Lineage (GTDB taxonomy): Bacteria > Pseudomonadota > Alphaproteobacteria > Caulobacterales > Hyphomonadaceae > CAYYNG01. The sequence goes on from CAYYNG010000407.1 coordinate 1,561, forward strand.
ATCAGCTCGGCGGCGAGGGGCTGAGCGTCGTGCCCACCCAAACGGTCGCGCTCTTTTCCGGGCTCGTCGATGTCGGCCGCTCCCGCCGGGCCGAGATCCGGTTCGATCTGCCGGATTTCAACGGCGAGCTGCGCCTGATGGCCGTCGCCTGGTCGGCGTCGGGCGTCGGATCGGCCGACAAGTCGATGATCGTCCGCGACCCCGTGCCCGCAAGCCTGATCCTGCCGCGCTTCCTCGCCCCCGGCGACGAGGCTGTGGCGACTGCCAGCATCGACAATGTCGAGGGCGAAGGCGGGGTGTTCGAAGCCTCGTTATCGACAAGCGGCGTCGTCTCCGCGCCGGGGTCCAGCGAAGTCTCGGTCACGCTTCAGCCGGGCGAGCGGGGCGACGAGCCGATCCGGATCGCCGCCGATCCGGAGACCGGCGTCAGCGCCCTCAGCCTGACGGTCGATGGGCCGGGCGGCTTTTCGGCGGCCCATGACTATCGGATTGAGACGCGGTCCGCCTTTCTGCCCGAAGCGCGGATCGATAAAGCGCTGATGCAGCCGGGAGAGACCTACGAGATCGACCCAGCGCTGCTCGACGGACTGGCGGAGGCGGGCCTCGAGGCGACGGTGAGCTTCTCCTATCTGCCGGTCGACGCGGGGGCGCTCTACGCCTCGCTCTCGCGCTATCCCTATGGCTGCACGGAGCAGGCCGTGAGCCGCGCCCTGCCATTGCTCTATTCCGAACAGTTGATCGCCATGGGCGCGGAGGGGGACCGCGAGGACCGGGCTCGGACCCATGTGCAGGAGGCGGTGAACCGCATCCTCAACCGTCAAAGCCCCGACGGGGCGTTCGGCCTTTGGCGGGAAGGGGATCGGCACGCTTCACCTTGGCTCGGCGCCTATACGGCCGAC
>CAYYNG010000408.1:0-2457 GCA_964472435.1 uncultured Hyphomonadaceae bacterium
GGATCCCAACAATCCTCCTCGCCGGGAATGACATTGTAGTCGCCGGCGAGGACGAACGGCTCTTCTTCTGCAAGAAGCGCGGCCGCATGGTCGCGCAGCCGGGCCATCCAGGCGAGTTTGTAATCGAACTTATCCCCTGGGGCCGGATTCCCATTGGGCAGATAGAGGCCGCCGACCCGGATCGGCGTCTCGGAGAGAACCAATGCTTCGACAAAACGCGCCTGGTCGTCCCCCGCGCCGCCATCGAGGCCTTTGCGGACATCCTCGATCGGAAATTTCGACAGAAGCGCGACGCCGTTATAGCTCTTCTGGCCGTGGACGGCGCAGTTATAGCCGAGCTCTTCGATCTCAAGATATGGGAACGCGTCGGTCTCGCACTTGATCTCTTGCAGGCAGACGACGTCGCAATCGATCGCCTTCAGCACCTCCAGCACGGTGGGCAGCCGGGCCTTGATCGAATTCACGTTCCACGTCGCAAGCCGCATGATCCTAAAAGCCCCTGAGCTCCGCGAACTCGTCCACATCCGCGCGTTCGGTGTAGAGCGTGTTCACCGGCGCGTCCTTGTCGGGGTAGCCGACCGCCATGCCGCAATAGACCATGTCGCCCTCAGGCAAGCCGAAATGCGCTTTCAGGCTCGGCCGCAGGATGCCCCAACACTCCTGCATGCAGGTGGCCCAGCCGCGCTCTTCGGCGAGGAGCGCGAGCGTTTGCATGAACATGCCGGTGTGGGCCCATTGACCATGTCCCATCCGCTCGTCGAGGACAAAGAACAGCGCCACCGGCGCGCCGAAAAAGCGAAAATTGTTAGAGAACCAGGCGAGCCGGCCGGCCTTGTCTTCCCGCGGGATGTCCAGCGTGTCGTAAAGCATCTCGCCGACGCGGAACCGGCGGCTTTCATGGGGCTCCCAAAGGCCTTTCGGATAGATCGGCCGATCGGTCTCCTCCCCTCGCGGATTGCTGGCGAGCTTCTGGGCGGCGAGGGCGATCACCGCGTCTTTCGCCTCGCCCGCCACCGCGATCACCCGCCAGGGCTGAAGGTTGCCACCCGACGGCGAGCGTTGAGCGTCGGCGAGCCAGTCCCGGATCTCGCCTTCGGATATCGGTTTGTCGAGAAACGCCCGCGTCGAGATGCGTTGTTTTACCGCCTGTTTTACATCCATGACCGGACCTCCCTCATCTGTTAGCAAGGTCTAGCCGCCGGCCGCAGGGGAAGCCAAGCGCCTCAGGCGTCCATTTCGGCGAGCCTGGCGCGGGCCGCCCGGAGCTTTTCGATCACGCCCTCGGCCTCGGCTTTGCGGGCGTGCTGTTCTTCGACCACCTCCGCCGGCGCCCGGGAGACGAATTTCTCATTGCCGAGCTTCTTCTCGATGCCGGTGATCTCGCCGTCGAGCTTCTTAATCTCTCTGTCGAGCCGCGCGCCTTCGGCGGCTGGGTCGATCAGCCCCGCGACATTGAGGCAAAGGCTCGCCTCGTCGAGCACTGTGGCGACCGAGCCCGCCGGGGCCGCGTCCGCGGTCGCGATCTCTCCAAGCCTGGCGAGCCGCCGGATTACGCCGCTGTGGCGCGCAAGCCCCTCGCGCGTCGTTTTGTTCGCATTGACCACGGAAAGCGCCGGCTTCTCGGCCGGCGGCACGCCCAGAATACCCCGGGCGCTGCGGATCTCGGTGATGAAGCGAATGACCCAGTCCATCTCGGCCTCCGCCTTAGGCGCCGCAGCGCCCTCGATCGCCGGCCACCGCTCGCCCATGAGGAACCCGTCCCGGGGCCCGTCCCGCTCCCAAAGCGCCTCGGTGATAAAGGGCATGAACGGGTGCAGGAACTTCAAGGTTTGGTCGAGCGTCCAGCTGGCGACGGCCCGCGTCTCGGCCTTCGCGTCCTCGTCCTCGCTATTAAGGAGCGGTTTGATGAGCTCAAGATACCAATCGCAATAGACGTTCCAGACGAAGCGATAGGCGGCCGCGGCGGCTTCGTTGAACTTATAGCTCTCGATCCCGTCTCGGACGGCGTCCGCCGTCTTCGCGCACTCGGCGAGGATCCAGCGGTTCACCGGCTGGTGGACGACGGAGGGGTCGAGCCCGTCCGGCGCGCGGCACTCGTTCATTTGGACGAATTTCGCCGCGTTCCAGAGCTTGGTGCCAAAGTTTCGGTAGCCTTCAACGCGCTGTTTCGAAAGGCGGATGTTCCGCCCCTGGGCCGCCATAGCCGCCATGGTGAACCTCAGCGCATCGGCGCCGTATTCGTCGATCAGCTCCAGGGGATCCATCGCGTTCCCCTTGGATTTCGACATCTTCTGGCCCTTCTCGTCGAGGACCAGGGCATGGATGTAGACGTCTTTGAACGGCGCGACCCCGTCCATGAAATGCAGCCCCTGCATCATCATCCGCGCGACCCAGAAGAAGATGATGTCGAACGCCGTGACGAGAACGGAGGTCGGATAGAAGGTCTTGAGCGCGTCC
>CAYYNG010000409.1:0-2455 GCA_964472435.1 uncultured Hyphomonadaceae bacterium
CACTCAGACGTCGTCGTGACCTACATCCTCGACTTTGGCAGCGACGAGCAAAAGGCGCGGTACCTGCCGAAAATCCTTTCCGGCGAAGAGTGGTGGTGCCAAGGGTATTCCGAGCCGGGCGCCGGATCGGACCTCGCTTCCTTGAAGACGACCGCCGTCCGCGACGGAGATCATTACGTCATCAACGGCCAGAAGACCTGGACGACCCTCGCCCAGCACGCCGATTGGGGCTTTTTCCTCTGCCGCACCGACCCGAACGCCGCGAAGCCGCAAGAGGGCATCTCCTTCATCCTCGTCGATATGAAGACCCCCGGCATCGAGGTCCGCCCGATCATCACGATCGACGGCGGCCACGAGGTCAATGAAACCTGGCTCACCGATGTCCGGGTCCCGGTGGAGAACCTCGTCGGCAAGGAGAACGAGGGCTGGACCTATGCGAAGTTTCTGCTCGCCCACGAACGCTCCGGCATCGCCGGGGTCGCCCGGTCGAAACGCGGGGTCGAGCGGCTGCGCCAGATTGCGTCGACGGAGCTTGTCGACGGCGATCCGCTGATCAAAGACAATGATTTCGCGCGGAAAGTATCCCAGCTGGAGATCGACCTTTCGGCGCTGGAGTTCACCGAGCTGCGCACGCTCGCCGGCGAAGCGCAAGGCAAGGGCCCTGGGCCGGAAAGCTCGATCCTGAAGATCAAGGGCACGGAGATCCAGCAGCGTTTGACCGAGCTCACCCTTGAGGCGGTCGGGACCTATTCCCATCCCTATCGCCGAGGCATGGAGGATGGCGCGAACGTGTTCGCCGCGGGCCCGGACTACGCCCACCACGCCGCGCCCATGTACCTCAACATGCGGAAAACCTCGATCTATGGCGGATCGAACGAGATCCAGCGCAACATCATCTCGAAGATGATCCTAGGTCTCTAGCGCGGTCGATGCGGGCGGGGGCGCTGATTGGCGCGGCGGTATTGGCCGCCGCTACGCCCTCTTGGGCGCAAGACGCCTATGCGCCGCCGCCCGTCGGCGCGCTCTTCACATGGTCGTTCACAGCCGAAGGCGCGACGGCGACGCGGGTTAGCGAGGTTGTCGCCGTCGGCGAGGACTTCGCCATTTTTCTGGCGGACATCAGCTTGGACGACGACGCGCCGTTCAACTATTTCGCCGAGTTTTCCGGCGTCCACGCCGTGGGGTGCGGCGAAGAGATGCCGCCCCTGGACGTGCGAGCCCGGCTTGCGGATCTATGGCCTGCTTCGCCGGGAAAGGTCGTCTCGTTCAGCCAGGGGCCGGACGTCTTTATCTACTCTGTGGAAGCGCCCGTGAATTTCAGTTTCGCCGGCATGTCGGAAGCGATGTCCGCCGTCCGCCTCGAGGCGACGCGCAGCGGCCGAAACCATGACATCGTCTTGTCGACGCAGTGGGGCGCATCCGTCGCGATCGATTGGGGCGAGGGGGTGAGCGATGTCGCGCTCTCCGTCACAAAACCTGCGCAGCCGACAGAGCCGCCGGCGGCTCTGTCGCAGAAGCTCGGCCGATGCTCGACTCTGCTGCAACAATGAGCGAACAACGAAACCAACAGAAACGATGAGGCCGGGGTCGGCCGAAGGGAAGAGGACGCGACAAAGAGATGGATTTCAATTTCACCGAAGAGCAAACCATGATCCGCGACAGCCTGGAGCGGTTGATCCGGGATCAGTACGACTTCGATACGCGGCGCGGCGTTGTAGCGTCGGAGGCGGGCTGGCGGCCCGAAATGTGGGCGCAATTCGCCGAGCTTGGCCTGCTCGCTGCGCCGTTCTCTGAAGAGGACGGCGGCCTCGGCGGCGGACCGGTCGACGCCATGGTGGTGATGGAGGAGTTCGGCAAGGGCCTGGTGGTCGAACCGTTTATTCCCTCGGTCGTCTGCGCGGGCGGCTTTCTGAAGCACGCCGGCGACCAGGCGCAGAAGGAAGAGCACCTGGCGCCGATCCTTTCGGGCGAACGGGTCTTCGCTTTCGCTTATGCCGAGCCGCGGGGCCGCTACAATCTCGCCGATCTTGAGACCACCGCGAAGGCCGATGGCGGCGGCTATACGCTAAATGGCCACAAAGCGGTCGTCATCGGCGCGCCCTGGGCGAGCCATCTGATCGTCACCGCCCGCACCTCCGGCGGACAGCGGGACGCGAACGGCGTGTCGGTCTTTATCGTGGCGAAAGACGCCTCCGGCGTCACAACGCGGGATTATCCGACGATCGACGGCCGCCGCGCCTCTGAGGTTTACTTCGAGAATGTCGCGGTTCCGGCCGAGGCCCTGATCGGCGAGGCGGACAACGGCCTGCCGCTCGTCGAACGCGTCGCCGACGAGGCGATCGCCGCGCTCTGCGCAGAAGCGGTCGGCGCCATGGGCGTCGCCCACGCTCAGACCGTTGAATACTCGCGCACACGGAAACAGTTCGGCACGCCGATCGGCAAGTTCCAGGTGCTG
>CAYYNG010000410.1:0-2453 GCA_964472435.1 uncultured Hyphomonadaceae bacterium
TCCTGCTCGGCAACAATCTGGTGAACATTTTCGCCACCGCGATCGCCACCGCCTTGTTCACAGAGCTTTTCGGCGCAAGCGGCGTCGCCCTCGCCACGGGGATCATGACGGTCTTGGTGCTGATCTTCGCGGAGATCCTGCCCAAGACCTACGCGATCACCCGGCCCGACGCCATGGCGATGTCGGTGGCGCGGCCGATCAACTATTTCGTCGCCGCCTCCTCCGGCCTTGTCGCCGCGCTGCAGGGCGTGGTGAACGGCACCCTCCGCTTGTTTGGGGCCGGCCGCCCGGAGGACGAGGTGACCGCCGAACAAGAGATCCGCGGCGCGATCGACCTTCACCATTCCGAAGGCGGGGTGGACGCAGCCGACCGCCAGCGCCTCGTCGGCGCGTTGGACCTAAAAGACATGACCGTGGACGAGGTCATGATCCACCGGAAGAACATCAACATGCTGAACGCCGACTTGCCGCCCAGGGAGCTCGTCATGAAGGCGCTTGCGAGCCCCCATACCCGGCTGCCGCTCTTCCGCGGCGACCAGGAGGAGATCGTCGGCATCCTGCATGCGAAAGATCTTCTACGCGCGATCGCGCCGCTGAGGGGCGAGCTCGACGAGGTCGACATCGTCTCGATCGCCCGGGAGCCCTGGTTCGTGCCGGAGACGACGCCGCTGCAAGACCAGCTCGATGCGTTCTTAAAAAAGCGCGCGCATTTCGCGCTGATCGTCGACGAATACGGCGCGCTGCAGGGGCTCGTGACGTTGGAAGACATTCTCGAGGAGATCGTCTGCGACATCCGCGACGAGCACGACGTGCCTGTGCAGGGCGTGCGGGTCCAAGCCGACGGTTCCGCCAACGTCGACGGCTGGGTGACGATCCGCGACCTCAATCGCGCCCGCGGCTGGGCCCTGCCGGATGAAGAGGCGGTGACCATAGCCGGGCTCGTCATTCACGAAGCCCAGACCATCCCGGAACCGGGGCAGTGCTTCAAATTCAACGCCAACCGCTTCGACATCCTGCGCCGCAACCGAAATCAGATCACCGGCGTGAGAGTGACACCGGAAGAGGGCTAGCCGGCTCTGGCGATCACGGCGTCGATCAGCGCGGCCGCGTCATATCCCGCCCAATCCGCCTCGCCGGCGAGCCGTGCGATCTCCCGCCCGTCGGGACCATAGAGCACCGTGGTGGGAAATCCCCGCGCGCCGAGGCCGTATGAAAGCGCGAAGTCGGGCGACTGGTGGAAGGCGAGCGCGCCTCCGCTGAGCCGCGTCAGCTCCTCGGCCGCGAAGTCGCCAGATGCGGCGTCGTCCACGCTGACGGCCAATACCTGAAAGCCGTCGCCGCCTTTCGCCGCATGCAGCGCCCCGAGCGAGGGCATCTCCCGTTCGCAGGGCGCGCACCATGTCGCCCAGAGATTGACGAGAAGCGCCTGGCCTGAAAAGTCAGACAAGCGCACCGGCTCGCCGTCGGGGCCGACAAACACGTCGGCGGGCGCGGGCTCGCCGGCGAAGGCGAAATCGAGCCCCGCGAGGTCGCCGCGAGCGAACCGCTGGAACGGCGCGCGCTCTGCGGGACCCGAAGCCGCGGTCGCCGCAACGTAGACAATGAAGCCCGCAAGCCCCAGAAACATGGCTGCGATGGCGGTTCGGACGAAAGACGCGGGCATGGACAAGTCTCCCAAGACCTTCCGGGATATGGCCGACAAGCCCGGCGAAGGCCAGGCGATGTGGGGCGGGCGTTTCGCCGCGCGCCCCTCCGACATCATGGAGGCGATCAACGCCTCGATCGATGTGGACCGGCGCCTGGCGGCGGAAGACATCGAGGGCTCCAAGGCGCATGCGGACATGCTAGCCGCCGCCGGCGTGATCAGCGCCGACGACAACGCCGCCATTCAAGCGGGGCTCGACCGGATCGGCGAAGAGATCGCCGAGGGCGCGTTTCCATTCGACCGCGCTCTGGAAGACATCCACATGAACATCGAAGCGCGGCTCAAAGCCCTGATCGGCGCGCCGGCGGGGCGCCTCCACACGGCGCGATCGAGGAACGACCAGGTGGCGACGGATTTCCGGCTGTGGATCCGCGGCGCGCTGGGCGAAGCGGCCGCCCGGCTCGCCGGCCTGCAACGGGTGCTCGTCGCCCGGGCGGGCGAACACGCCGACGCGGTGATGCCCGGCTTCACGCATCTGCAAACCGCGCAGCCGGTGACCCTCGGCCACCACCTGCTGGCCTATGTGGAAATGTTCGCGCGCGACCGGGACCGGCTGTCGTCGGCCGCCGACCGGGCGAACGAGTCGCCCTTGGGGGCGGCGGCGTTGGCCGGGACGAGCTTCCCAATCGACCGGACGCGGACGGCGACGGCGCTTGGGTTTCGTCGCCCCATGGCGAATTCGCTTGACGCGGTGTCGGCTCGGGATTTCGAACTTGAGGCCATGGCCGCGCTTACCATCTCCGCACCC
>CAYYNG010000411.1:0-2441 GCA_964472435.1 uncultured Hyphomonadaceae bacterium
GGCACGCCGGTCTTCACCGACGTCATGCTGACCCAGAGCCTGCGCCAGGCCCTCTTTAAGTTTGGCTTCGTCGCGGCGTTCGGCGTCGGCCGCCGCGACGTGGAGAAGTCCCGCGCGATAGTGCGCATCCTCTCCTTCCGGTCTGCGGGGCACCGTTGGGATCCCAAAAACCAGCGCCCGGAGCTGTGGAACCTCTACAACACCCGGGTGCGCGACAACCAGACGATCCGTGCTTTCCCGAACTCGAATTGGACCGAGCTCGACATCTGGCAGTATATCTACCGCGAGAACATCGAATTGCCGGGCGTCTACTTCGCTGCAGAGCGCCCCGTGGTCGAACGCGACGGCGTCTTGATCATGGTCGACGACGACCGGATGCCCCTCAAACCGGGCGAAACGCCCAGGATGGAAACGGTGCGCTTCCGCACCCTGGGCGACTATCCATTGACCGGCGGCGTGCGTTCGGCGGCGGCGGATCTGCCGGCTATCATCCAAGAGGTGCTGCGCGCCAATTCCTCTGAGCGACAGGGCCGGATGGTGGATAAAGACCAGTCCGCGTCGATGGAGAAGAAAAAACAAGAAGGCTATTTCTAATGCGCCAGCCCGACGAACTGACCTTCACCGACGTCAAGGCCTATCTCGCCGCCCATGAGAACAAGGGCCTCTTGCGATTCATCACGTGCGGCTCGGTGGACGATGGCAAGTCGACCCTGATCGGTCGGCTTCTTTATGATTCCAAGATGATCTACGACGATCATTTGGACGCGCTGCAGTCCGACTCCAAAAAGGTCGGCTCCCATGGCGATCAGATCGATTTCGCCCTTTTGGTCGATGGTTTGGCCGCGGAACGCGAACAAGGCATTACGATCGACGTCGCCTACCGTTTCTTTTCGACGGAGAAACGAAAATTCATCGTCGCCGACACGCCGGGACACGAGCAATACACCCGCAATATGGCGACGGGGGCCTCCACCGCCGATCTTGCGATCCTTCTCATCGACGCCCGTCAGGGCGTGCTGACCCAAACGCGGCGGCATGCGTTCATCGCCTCGTCGCTCGGCATTCGCACGGTCGTCCTTGCAATTAATAAGATGGACCTCGTTGAATACAGCCAGCCCGTTTACGACGAAATCGTCTCGGAGTTTTGCGATTTCGCCGAAGCGCTCGACCTTCAAACCATCCAGCCGATCCCGATCTCCGCGTTGGCCGGCGACAACATCACGACGAAAAGCGCCAATACGAGCTGGTATACCGGACCTGCTTTGATGGACTTCTTAGAAACGGTGGAGGCGGACGCGGGCCAGACGACTGCGCCGTTCCGCATGCCGGTGCAGTGGGTCAATCGTCCCAACCAAGATTTCCGGGGTTTTTCCGGCCTCATCGCATCCGGCGAGATCCGCCCCGGCGACAAGATCAAGTCTCTTCCGAGCGCCCGCTAGAGCGCGGTGGACCGGATCGTGACGATGGACGGCGACCTTCCGCGGGCCGTCGCCGGCCAATCGGTGACGATCACGCTAAAAGACGAGATCGACACCTCGCGCGGGGACATCATCTGCGCCGCCGGGGCCCCGGCGGAGGTTTCAGACCAATTCCAGGCGCGGATTCTATGGATGGCGGATGACGAGATGCTGCCCGGCCGGCGGTATCTGATGAAGATCGGCGCCAAAACCGTGACCGCGACGGTCAACGCCCCCAAGCATCGTATCGATATCAACAGTCTCCGCGAATGCCCCGCGAAGACCCTTGCGCTCAACGAAATCGGCGTCTGCACGCTGGGGCTCGACCAGGCCATCGCCTTTGATCCCTATCGCGACAATCGTCAAACCGGCGGCTTCATCCTGATCGACCGGATGACGAACAATACGGTTGGGATGGGCCTCATCGACTTCGCCTTGCGCCGAGCCGGCAACATCCATTGGCAAGCCTTGGACGTGACACGGGAAGCGCTCGCCGAGCAAAAGGCGCAGAAGCCCGCGGTTCTTTGGTTCACCGGGCTCTCGGGCTCCGGCAAATCGACGATTGCGAACGCGCTCCAAAAGCGGCTCTACGCCATGGGCCGGCACACCTATATCCTCGATGGCGACAATGTTCGCCATGGGCTGAACCGCGATCTCGGGTTTACCGACGCCGACCGCGTCGAGAACATTCGCCGGGTGTCCGAGGTGTCGAAACTGATGGCCGATGCAGGGCTTATCACCCTCGTCTCCTTCATTTCACCCTTCCGCTCAGAGCGCCGCATGGCTCGGAACCTGATGGCCGATGGCGAATTCATCGAGATCTTCGTCGACACGCCTCTGGCGGTGGCCGAAGAGCGGGACGCTAAAGGCCTTTATAAGAAAGCGCGCGCAGGCGAGATTAAGAACTTCACCGGGATCGACAGCCCCTACGAGCCGCCGACGGAGCCAGAGATCCGGATCGATACGGTCGAACAGTCGGCCGCC
>CAYYNG010000412.1:0-2422 GCA_964472435.1 uncultured Hyphomonadaceae bacterium
TCGAGCTGCATGGCGGTGGCGGGGCGGCCGTGGCGCTGGCGCCGGATCGCCGAGGCGTGCATCATTTTGGGCAGGTGGAAGTCGGGCGGGATCTCGCCCATATCGTAAATATCTTTCTTAACGCGGCCCGTCGACGTATCAGCCATGCCCGGTCGCCCTCCATATTTGACCGTAGACGCATTAATCTTGCCATGTGCGTCCAGTTTCTCGCGCGGCACACTTGCAGGCGAGGCGCCAGATGGCAAGGGTGATGTGTTGCGGTGCAGCAGTGACGCGCCGGGGCCCGCGGATTAGGATCGGCGGCGGTGATGAGGAGCGGCGCATGGCCATTGGCGAATGGGCGTATGTGAACGGCGAATTCGTCGCCGCAGCGGCGGCGCGGGTCTCCCCGTTCGACCGAGGTTTCCTGTTCGCCCACGCCGCCTATGAGGTGACGGCCGTCTATGGCGGGCGGCTGGTGGACGTCGAGGGCCACATCGCCCGCCTCGGCCGGACGCTTACAGGGCTTGGCCTGCCCGAGCCGATGGACGGGGGCGCGCTGACGGCGCTCCACCACGAGCTGATGGCCCGGAACGGGCTCGCCGAAGGCGTTATCTATCTGCAGATCACCGGCGGGGCCTATGGGACCCGCGATTTCTTCGCCCCCGAGACGATCGCGCCCGGGATCTTCCTTTTCACCGAAGCGCGGCCGATCATCGACACGCCCGGGGCCCGAAACGGCATCCGCGTGATCAGCGTCGCCGACGAGCGCTGGGCGCGGCGGGACCTCAAAACCACCCAGCTCGTCACCCAGGCGCTCGCGAAAACCGCGGCCCGGGCGGCCGGCGCCGACGATGCCTGGCTGCACGACAATTGGGTGGTCACCGAAGGCGCCTCGGCGAACGCCTGGATCGTCACCCAGGATGGCCGTGTGATCACCCGCGATCTTTCAAATGACATTCTGCACGGGATCACGCGCCGGAAAGTGGCGGACCTGCTGGCGGCCCAGGGCTACCGGGTCCGCGAGCGGGCCTTCAGCCTGGAAGAGGCGCATGCCGCGGCCGAGGCCTTCAACACCTCCGCCGGCGCCATGGTCGCCCCCGTGGTGCAGATCGACAAACGCCGCGTGGGGACGGGGAAACCGGGGCCCGTGACCCGGAAAGTGCAGCGGCTCTATTATGCGGCGCTTGGCGCAGACGCGGCGCAAGTCGCGCCGTGGACCCTGGAGTTCGAACGCGCGGGGGCATGAGGGGCGCGCTTCTCTTCCTCCAAAACGCTTGCGAAGCGCGGCGGCGGAGCCGGGGCGGGGCGGGGCGGAGGTCGAACGGGCGATGTCCGCCGGAGGACAGCCCGATGGCGTCGAATGGCGGGCATCACGACGCTCGGCGTGCCCTAAGCTTGCTCAGATCCGGTGTCCAACCACTCCCCAGGATATCCTCCGCCCGGCACTTTTAATCCCGCCGTCTTGATCGCCTGCCATAAGCTTTCGGAGACGAACATTTGGTCGCCCATTCCCCCCTTTAGCTTGAAGAGATGCGCCCCCTTCGGCGGCCGTCGGACAGCGAGGTGTTTCGCGCCATCCCAATCAATCGGCGCATCTTCGTATTTGTCGTAGAGCGCCTCCGTCGGAGGGGGACCTGCCCCCTTGCGCTTTCCGCGCGGCGGTAGAAATGAAAGTTCTGATCGGTCATAATCCACCAGATCGAGCCTTAACCCGCACGTCATCCAGTAATAGTTGCGCAGCACCTCTCCCCCACCCTCGATCCCGTACCTCTCGCCGAGTTCGATCTCTATCGGGGAAAACTGGCAATCCTGAATATATGGCTCAATCACATCCCGGGCTCGATCTGAAATAAATGTATGCGCGTATAACTTTACGACGTCACTCAAATACTCTTCCGCATGCCGATTCGCTAACCAGCGGGTACGCTCTGGGAACAAATCCAAGTAATGATCAATTACGCCCCCAAAGACATCAAATTTCAATTTTTCAGGATCGCAATACTGAGAGATCGGAAAACCTGGACGTTCTATTCCTCGACCAGACAGAAAGGTGATGTATTTGGTCATGCCGCGCCCCCCCCAACTCCCGCACCATCCGCTTGCCCGTCCCAATCGACCTAGCGGTCACCTTACGAGACATGCCCGCGCCTTTCAGCCTGCACGATATCAACGCAACGTCATAGGTTGAGACGGTCCGGGCGCCCAGCCCGGCCGCACCAGCCCCGCGCCTGAGGCCCGGATCTTGCGACCTCGGCGAACGCCCGCCATTGTGCGGCGCACCGAAAGACGAGGACCTCGCCCGCGATGACCGAGACGCCCTTCCAGCACGCGCCCGACCGGCCTTGGATCTTCCGCACCTATGCGGGCCATTCCACGGCCGAGGCCTCGAACGCGCTCTACCGCACCAATCTCGCCAAGGGGCAGACGGGGCTCTCCATCG
>CAYYNG010000413.1:0-2417 GCA_964472435.1 uncultured Hyphomonadaceae bacterium
TGGCAGCGAGTTCAGACGAAACTCAGAAGGGTTATGATCGTGAAATTCTCAAAGGCCGGCCGACAACTCAGGGCCCTTATCGCAATCAAATTCGCAACTCACCGCTTCTTCGGCGTGCGCGGCCAGCTGGACTTGAACCGCGATCAGTCTGCGCACCGCCGATTTGCGATTAAGTACGACGATTTGTTGGCATAGTTGAGGACGACAAATAATGAGCGAGCTTATTGCGATCTGTTTTGATACCGGCGCCGCCGCGGAGGCGGCTCTCGACCGGGCGCAAACCCTGCAGCAACAGCATCTTCTTGCGCTGGACGACGCCGTCATCGTGCGCCGGACGGACGATGGGAAGGTGAAGTTGAAACAGTCCATCAACCTCGTGGCCCATGGCGCCGCCGCGGGCAGTTTCTGGGGCGCCCTGATCGGGCTGATTTTCTTAACCCGCTTCTGGGCATTGCGGCCGGGGCGTCGGCTGGAGCCCTCAGCGGCGCATTAGCGGATATCGGCATCGACGATAAGTTCATGAAAGATATGGGCGGCAAATTGGAGCCCGGAACTTCGGCCCTCTTTGTCCTTGTCCGGAAAGCGACCGCCGATCGCGTCATCCCCGAGCTTCGCGATCTCGGCGGAGAGGTGCTGGTCACGTCTTTGTCGCAAGAGAGCGAGGACAAGCTGCGGGCCGCGCTGGAGCAGGAAGTGCGCCGGCGCGTCGAGCGGGGCGAACCGGTCATAGATCGGAACGTCGCTTCGGCTTGAGACCGCCCTTCGGAAAGCGGAAAATGATCGCTTTACGCGCGTCGGAGCGGTCTCGTCTCGAGGGTCGGCCGTGACGTCTATAAACTGGCCTCCTTAAACTAGTCGCGCATCGAAAGGGTCCCGCCATGACTGCCGCCGAACTCATTCTTGAGATTCTCCATCGCCACGGTGTGCGCCATGTCTTCGGCATGCCGGGCGACGCCATCAACGATTTCACCTTCGCGCTCGATCAGCGCGACGACATGGAGTTCGTACTGGTTCGCCACGAGGAAGCCGGGGCATTCGCAGCCTCGGCTCAAGCAAAACTGACGGGAAAGCTCGCGGCCTGCATGGGCACGGCTGGCGGCGGAGCGATCCACCTCCTCAACGGGCTCTACGACGCGAAGCTCGATCGCGCGCCTGTAATCGCCATCACCGGCAACGTTGCAACCGAATACATCGGCACCGGTTATCACCAAGAGGTCGACTTGGAGCGGCTCTTCTCCGATGTGGCGGTGTACTCGAAAACAGTCATGTCGGAGGACCAGCTTCCGGGCGTCATGCTGGAAGCGTGCAAGGCCGCGATCTCCGGGTCGGGCGTCGCCCACCTTAATATTCCGACCGACATCGCCGGCCGCCGTGTCAAGACCGATCGAGACGACCTCGCAATCGGCTCCGAAAGCGGTGAAATGCGGCCGTGCGCGCCCTCGCTTCAAAAGGCGGCTGACTTGATCAACGGCGCCGACAAGGTCGCTATCCTCGCCGGCGTCGGCGCGGCGAGCGCGCGGGACGAGGTGATTTCGTTGTCCGAGCGATTGAACGCGCCGATAGCGCGAACACTAAGGGCCAAGGATTGGATCGACGAAGACCATGACCGCTGTATCGGCGGGCTGGGCCTTCTAGGCGGCGCGCCCGCGTCAAAGGCGATGGACGGGTGCGACTGTCTGATCTTGATCGGCGCCGACTATCCATATGTCAGCTTCTACCCAAAGGATGCGGCGACCATCCAGATTGAACCCAACCCGCGTAATATGGGCAAGCGGACAGCGGTCGACGCGCCTCTCCGCGGCCACGCGAAGCCAACCCTCCGGGAGCTCATGCCGCTTCTTAATGCGAAGACCGAGGCCGGGTTCTTCGACAAACTCATCGAGGCGAAGCGCGACCAGCGCAGGGCCTGGTCGAAAGCCGAAACCGACGCCGCAACCCCCATCCGGCCGCAGCATCTAATGGCCGAAATTGATCGGGCGGCGCCGGACGATGCGATCTTTCTCTGCGATACGGGAACGACCACCGCTTGGTCGTCCCGCCATCTGACGATCGGGCCGAACCGAAGATATACGCTCTCGTCGTGTTTAGGGACGATGGCCTTTGCAATGTCCGGCGCAATCGGCGCGCAACTCGCCTTTCCGGACCGTCCCGTCGTCGCAATCGCCGGCGATGGCGGTTTCGCCATGCTGATGGCGGACTTTGTCACCGCTGTGCGCAACGAGCTGCCGATCACCTGCGTTATTTTCGACAACTCAAAACTCGGCTTCATCGCGCTCGAACAGGAAGGGAAAGGGCTTCCCGAGCATTCGATCACGCTCACAAACCCAGACTTCGCAGCCTTCGCTGAGGCATGCGGCGGCGTTGGCGTTCGGGTCGAGGCCGAACAGGATCTCCGACCAGCCTTGGAAACAGCCTTC
>CAYYNG010000414.1:0-2413 GCA_964472435.1 uncultured Hyphomonadaceae bacterium
AGGTCAGCACCACGGCCATCTGCAAAAGCAGCCGGAACGTGTCGCGAATGTTGTCGGGGTGGAATTCTTTAAAGCTTTCCGCGCAGTCCCCGCCCTGCAGCAGGAAGGCGCGCCCCGCGGCCACCTCTCCCAATCGGCGCTTCAACCGACGGGCCTCGCCGGCGAAGACGAGCGGCGGAAAAGCCCGCAAGCGATCCTCGACCGCCGCCAAGTGCGCCGGGTCGGGATAGTCCTCCGGGATATGCTTCGCCGGTTTCGCGCGCCAGCTCGACGGGGTCCAAGTCATCGGCGGGGTCCTTTCTCGAGATGTCTAATCACACGCGGCGGTGGCGCACAATGCGGCCCAAGCGCCTGGTCGCAAAGCCGTTACATATGTTTCACGGCGCAAGTCCGCCGAGCCCCTGGCGCGGCCCGGCCATGTCGGCCTATGTCTGATCAGAGGCGACAGGGCGGCCGTTTTCCATGTCTCACATCTTCATCTCCCACAGCGTGGACGATATCGACGCGCTCCTAGAGATCCACGAAGCGCTTCGGCGCGCGGGGGTGCCCGCGCGATACGATACGAGCCGGGTTTCGGGCGACGGCCCGCGCGCCGCCGCCGACGCTCTGATCGAAGCGAGCGCGGCCATGATCGTGCTCGTCTCCGCCGGCGCTGTGCGCGCGCGGCCGGTTCAAGGAGATATCGAGTGCGCGAAACAAGCGGGCGTCCCCCTCATCCCATTCCGCTTGGACAGCGCACGGATCACGGGGATCTTCAAAACCGAGATCGCGCCGCTCCTCACCCTTCCCCACCGCGAGGACGGCGGTCTTGGGCCCTTGGTCGAGGCGGCGCGAAACCGTTATCGGCGGCGTTGCCCGGTCATCGCAGTTATGAACCTCAAGGGCGGCGTCGGAAAAACGACCGTCTCCGCTCAAGTCGCCGGGGTCGTTCAAGCTGAAACGGGCGGACGGGTGCTGATGATCGATTTCGACCCGCAATACAATCTCACCCAAACCTTCGTCTCGATGGACATCGCCGATGCGGCCGCCGGCGAAGACCGGAGCGTCATCTCGCTATTCGAGTTGAGCGGGCTGCACCAGCGCGGCGCTCCGTCGCCGGCCGAGGACTGGTCGAAGCTGTCGACCGAGCCCTTCGCGCCGGCGCCGCGGGAGGCGCTGGTCCATCCCCTTCTCGACGACGAGGGCCCGGCCGGCCGGCTCGACCTCGTCAGCGGCCAGTTCGAGATTTCGAAGTACGCCTTCGTCCATGACGGCGAAGCCTTGGACCAGGTGCAAGCGAACTTCCTCCAAATCATCGAATACTACCGAAGCCAGTACGACCTCATCATCTTCGACACCAATCCGAACGCGACCTTCCTGACGCGCTGCGCGATGCAGGCCGCCGATCGCGTCGTCGCGCCGATGCATCCCGACATCTACTCTCTGCGCGGGGTGCGCCTGCTCTGGCGGGTGATGCAGGACCAGCTGCCTGAGACGGCGCGGCCCGACGTACGGGTGCTGTTCAATGCGGTCGGACGGAGCGAACAATCGGATTTCGAAGCTGACGCCCGGATCGGCCGTTATGACGAGATCGCGGGATTTCCGCTCTCAAACGCGCTTTTTTCAAACGCCCTGCCGGCGAGCGCGCACCTCCGTGTCCGGCCTCCGCAGGAAGACGCGCCGCCCTGGCGCCGGCTGCTCATACATCATGGCCGCGGCGGCGGTTTGAAATCGATGCGGGAAGCCCTGCGCGCCGTCGGCGCCGAGGTCGCCGTTGGGATCGACGCGCCGGCGGACTGACCTCTCGCCTACTCCGCCGCCTTGAGCCCGGTGGGGATATATTTCTCCCGCATCGTCACAAGCTCCTCGGCGATCGACGGGTGCACCGCGCACGTTCGGTCGAAATCGGCCTTCGTCGCGCCCATGCGGACGGCGATGCCGGCGGTCTGCATCATCTCCGCCGCATCGGGGCCCACCACATGGACGCCGACCACCCGATCATCGGCCTGGCGCACGATGATCTTCATGAGAACACGTGTCGTGTTGCCTGACAGCATGTTCTTCATCGGCCGGAAGAGGGATTTGTAGACGTCGATCTTTCCATATCGCCGCCGGGCCTCGGTCTCGCTGAGGCCGACCGTCCCCACCTCGGGCTGGCTGAAGACGGCGGTCGCGATGTCAGCATGGTCGAAGGTCCACGGCTGGCCGCCGAATTCGGTGTCGGCGAAGGCGTGGCCCTCGCGGATGGCGACGGGGGTGAGCGCCACCCGGTCGGTCACGTCGCCGACCGCCCAGATATTGTCGACATTCGTTCGGGAGTCTTCATCGACCGGGATAGATCCGTTGTCGGCGAGCCGCACGCCCGCCGCCTCGCAATTCAGGCCGGCGGTGTGGGCCACGCGGCCGACCGCCATCATGACGACATCGGCTTCCA
>CAYYNG010000415.1:0-2405 GCA_964472435.1 uncultured Hyphomonadaceae bacterium
GGGCCGGCCGCCCGGTCGGCGAACTCGCGTCCGACTTTAGCTTTGTCCTCGAGCCCGGGCCCGCCGACAATCTCAGCGGGCTTCTCTCGCCCTTCGAAGCGGCGCGCCTCGAGCGCGCGGCCCGGCGCTTCGCCGCCGACGGCGCGCCCGCCGATTTCGCCCGCCGCATGGCCAGTCTTCCCATCCTCGCCCTGGCGCCCGAAGTGATCGAGACGGCGTCCGCCGCGGGCGCCGATCGCCTTGAGACGGCGCGGGCGTTTTTCGCCGTCGGCGGCGCGCTCGGGCTCGACCGGCTGCGCGCCGCGGCGTTCGAAAGCCTAAGCGGCGCGCCCTACTGGGACAGGCTGGCGACCCGCGGCCTGATCGACGATCTGTTGCGCCAGCAATCCGCCGCCGCCCGCCAGGCGCTGGCGAACGGGACGCCGATGGAGGCTTGGCTCGCCGACCGCAAGGACGCGTTAGAGCGCCTTAACGCGCGGATCCGCCGCATCGGCGCCGGCCAGAACTGGACCTTCGCCAAGTTCGCGCTCGCCGCCGACGCCGTGCGCGCGTTCATGGCGGGGGCCGAGTGAAGGCCGCGAACCTCGCGCCGGCGGCCGGAGCGGATGTCTTGGTTCGAGCCGCCCGCCCCGCCGACGCCGCGCCGTTGGCCGCGCTCGCCCGGGCCACTTGGCTGGAGACGTTCGGCGACGACTACGAGCCCCGTGACCTGCACGCCTATTTCGACGAGCACTACACCGCGGGCGCGATGGCGATCGCGCTCTCGGACCCGGCGGTCGATGTTCAAATCGCCGAGCGCGACGAGGCGGCGATCGGTTATGTCTGGATCTGTCCCTTGTCCCTGCCGGCGGCGGACGCCCCCGCCGGCGCGGTGGAGCTGAAACGGCTTTATGTCCGCGCAGCGGCCCAAGGGGGCGGCCTTGGCCGGAGGCTGCTCGATTGGGCGATCGCTGCGGCGCGGAGGGGGGGCGCGCCGGCGCTCTATCTCAATGTCTGGGCCGAAAACCGCCGCGCGCGGGCGATCTACGGCAAGCGGGGCTTTGTAACCGTCGGCCGCTTCGACTTCCGCGTCGGCGCACGGATCGACGACGAGCTGATCATGCGGCTGGATCTCGCCCCATGAGCCCGAGGGACGAGTCGGCCGCCGCGGCGCCGCCCGGGCCCGCGCCAAGGCGGGCGGGAACGGGCGGGCCGGGCGCCATGTCGACGCCGGAATTCGTCGCCATGATCGCAGGCTTGATGGCCCTCAACGCCCTGGCGATCGACGTGATGCTGCCGGCGCTCGACGAGATCGCGGGCGCCTTCGGCGTCGTCAACGCCAATGATCAGCAGCTGGTCGTCGTGATCTACATTCTCGGCTTCGGCGCGCCGCAAATCGTGTTCGGCCCGCTCACCGACCGGTATGGCCGCCGGCCGATCCTGTTCGCATCGCTGGTCGGCTATGGCGTCGCCGCGCTCGCCTGCATGTGGGCGTCGAGTTTCGAGATGCTGCTGGCGACCCGGTTCGTCCAGGGGGTCTTCGCGTCCGGGGCCAGGGTCGTCGCCGTCAGCGTGGTGCGGGACGCTTTTGTCGGCCGGGGGATGGCGCGGGTCATGTCTTTGGTCATGACCGTCTTCATGGCCGTGCCGATCCTCGCGCCCGCGATCGGCCAGGCGATCCTCTACGTCGCCCCCTGGGAATGGATTTTCGGCGTGCTCGCCTTCGGCGGGTTCGGCATGCTCGCTTGGACCTATCTTCGCTTGCCGGAGACCTTGCCGCCGGCCGGGCGCCAGCCCCTCAGCCTCGCCGCCACCCTCGACGCCTATGCCGAGGTGGTCCGCTCCCGCGTCACCTTCGGCTATATGGCGGCCTCGGGCGTGATTTTCGGCTCTCTTTTCGCGTTTATTTCGGCTTCCGAGCAGGTCTTTTCCGACGTGTTCGGCCTGGGGGACGATTTCGTTCTTTGGTTCGCCGCGGTCGCCGGCGTTCTATCGGTTGCGAACTTCACCAATTCCCGGCTCGTCGAACGGTTCGGCATGCGGCGGCTCAGCCACGCCGCCGTGCTCGCCTTTACCGGGACCGCGCTTTTGCTCATCGCCGGCATGGCGCTGACGGATCAAGCGTTCTGGCTATTCATGCCGCTGTTTGCGCTGTGTTTCGGCTTCTTCGGCTTGATGGGGGCGAACTTCAACGCCCTCGCCATGGAGCCCTTGGGCAAGATCGCCGGAACGGCCTCGGCGGCCTATGGCTTCGCCAGCACGACCGCCGCGGGCCTTATCGGAGGATTGATCGCCAGGGCCTATGACGGAACGGTCTACCCGATCTTATGGGGCTATGTCGGCCTCGGCGTCGTCTCCCTTACCATTATCGCCGCGACCGAGCGCGGGCGTCCGACGGGCAGAGTGATGACGGTGCCGGGAAACAA
>CAYYNG010000416.1:0-2400 GCA_964472435.1 uncultured Hyphomonadaceae bacterium
CGGGCGTTACGGCGGCGAGCGCGAGATCGAACAAATCGTCGACCGAGGCACCGCCTCGGAGCGCGCCGCGCTGTTCTGGCGCTGGACGATGGGCTTCAACGCCTCGATGGAGTCGATCCACCGTTGGGCCTGGTGGTTTGCGATCCTTTGCCCGCTGACAGGCGGCATCGGGATCCTGCTCACGGGAACGGTGGTCGATAATTGGTTCCTCTGGGGCGCTGAGAACGGGTTCGCCCGCCTCTAGTTCCCCTAACGGCCCTAAGGCTTTTGCAATCCGTCGCGCGAAACATCGCGGGGCGGATTGCTCTATCTCAACGGTGGGCTTCCAACGCCTTTGGCCGTGAGAGAAGGAAACGCTCGCCGCCTTTGTTTGCGTGCGGCTGCGCTTCTTCCGATGGGCCCGGGCGGATCAGGGTCGCCGGGTCAATCGCCAGGCGAACCACAAGGCAAGCGCGTGTGCGAGCCCGGCCCCGGCAAGCAGGAGCGCCTGCACGCCGCCCGCATCGGGCGTGCTTTGGGAAAGAGACAGGCGCAAGGCGCCAATAAGACCGGCCCCCGACAAGAGGAAAAATGCAAGCGGCGGGATCAGCTCCGGTCGACCTCGCGACATAAGGACTGCGCCCAGCACGAGAAGCTCGACCCCGATGACCCCCAAAATCGCATCGATCAGATGCGGCGCAATGGGCATGACCGTGCCAACCGGCGCTAGGCGAAGGGGCCGTTCACCCTGACAATGCCCAGGTTGAGGTAAGCGGCGAAACTCACCCATGCGAGATAGGGGGCGAGCAGAAATGCTGACCGGCGGGAAAACGTCGAGAAAAAGCCGATGAGCGCGGCGATCGTCGCCCAGAGCACAGCCACCTCGGCGAGGGCCCAGTCGGGCCGTTCAAGCGTGAAGAAAATGAAGCTCCAAGCAATATTGGCGACGGCGTTGAAGAAAAAGAGGGACAAGAGCCAGGATCGCTGCGCATTCGTCTCAGCGGCCCGCCAACCGTAAACGGCGGCGGCGACGCAGAGCGCGTAAATCGCCGTCCATGCGGGGGCGAACACCCAGTCGGGCGGGTTCAACCCGGGCTTTTCAAGCGCTCGATACCAGGGGCCGACCCGGGTTGCGAGGCCCCCTGCAATAGACACCGCGACAGCGGCGCCCGACGCAACGATGACGGGTCGCGACGAAAGGGGCAAAGCGCAATCAGCCCCGGACGGGAGCGAAGCCGAGGAGATGCGCCGTGTCTTTCACGAAAATTCTGAAGTGCGCCATGGGGTCCGCCTTTACAAGCCGCTTATTCATATAAGCTTCCCAGGTCAAACGCTGGACGTCTTTATCGTCGCAGATATTGACGAACCGCTCGCGACGTTTGTCGCTGCGATACCAGAAGTGCTGCATGATCCCGAGTATGAAGAAGACTTTGCCATGTTCTCGCATGTATCGCTTCCGAGCGCGTGCGAGGGCGGCCGCGTCGCCCGTGGCGAGCATCTCGTCGATGGCTTCGGCCGCGACGCGACCGCCCAACATGGCATAATAGATGCCCTCGCCCGAGGCGGGCGCGACGCAGCCGGCCGCGTCCCCGGCCAGCATGACGTCGCGGCCATTGTCCCAGCGTTTCAGGGGCTTGAGCGGAATGGGCGCGCCCTCCGTCCGAATGGTTTCGGCGGCCTCGAGCCCCGAAACGGCGCGGAGGTTGGAAACCGCGCCCTTCAGCGAAAACCCTTTCTGTGCGCTGCCGACGCCGACGCTTGTCGTCTCGCCATGGGGGAAGACCCAGGCATAGAAGTCCGGAGACAAGCGGCCATCATAGCGGATTTCGCACCGGGCGCCGTCGAAGGCTTCTGGGGACAGGGACTGCGGCGAGCGAATGATCTCATGATAGGCGAAGACGCAGTGTTTGTCGTCCGCGCCGCGGACCTCCGAGGCGGCCACTTTTGATTTCGCGCCATCTGCGCCGATCACCGTCTGTGTGCGAATGCGGTGCAGCGGGGCCCCGCGACCCGCGTTCGGCGCACGGTAGCAGACGACCGGATCGCCCGCCTCGTCGCGATCGATGCAGGCGAAGAGGCCGTCACGCCGTTCGGCGCCCGCCCGCCGGGCTCGGTCCCGCAGCCACTCATCGAAGTGCTCGCGATCGACCATCCCCACCGATCCGCCCTCGATCGGCATATCGACTTGGCGTCCGCTCGGCGCGATCATCCGCGCCGTTTTCGCTCGCGCGACGATCAGCGTCTCAGGGATGTCGAAGTCTTCGATCAGCCGGGGCGGGATCGCGCCGCCGCAGGGTTTGATCCGGCCAGCTTTATCGAGCAGCAGCACCCGCCGGCCGGCCACGGCGAGGTCGTGCGCGGCGGTCGCGCCCGCCGGCCCGCCGCCGACGACCACGACATCGTAGATTGGATCCGCCTTAT
>CAYYNG010000417.1:0-2400 GCA_964472435.1 uncultured Hyphomonadaceae bacterium
CGGGAGCGGCGGATGATGTCGAGGTCTGGGAAGTGAGCGAGCCGCTCGAGGCCTGTCGCCGCGTTGTAGCGGTCTATTTCGTCGGTCGCCGCGCTCCGGTTCGCGATGACGCCGCCAAGCCGGACATCGTAATTCTTGGCCTTCGCCTGGATCGCGGCGACGATGCGGTTCATGGCGAAGATCGAGTCGAAATCGTTCGCGGTCACGATCAAGCCGCGGTCGGCGTGCTGGAGCGGCGACGCGAAGCCACCGCACACGACGTCGCCTAAGACGTCGAAAATGACGACATCGGTGTCTTCGAGAAGGTGATGCTCCTTCAGAAGCTTGACGGTTTGGCCGACCACATAGCCGCCGCAGCCCGTGCCGGCCGGCGGGCCGCCCGCCTCCACGCACATGACGCCGTTATAGCCTTCGAAGACGAAGTCTTCGGGCCGCAGCTCCTCGCTGTGGAAGTTCACCGATTCCAGAATGTCGATCACGGTCGGCGCGAGACGCTTGGTCAGGGTGAAGGTCGAGTCGTGCTTTGGATCGCACCCGATCTGGAGGACGCGCTTGCCGATCTTTGAAAACGCGACCGAAAGGTTCGACGACGTCGTCGATTTCCCGATGCCGCCTTTGCCGTAGATGGCGAAGACTTTGGCGCCTTCGATTTCGAGCGAGGGATCGAGCGAGACCTGGACGCTGCCCTCCCCATCTGGGGGGGCAGGCCGGGCGCCGGGCCGGTCAAGCGAAAGCAGTGTCATGCGGCGGCTCCTTCTGGCAGACCGATCCCCTCGACATGATCCTCGAGCTCGTCGCCGGCGCGTTGCAGCGCCTCCAGCGTCTCGGGATCGGGGGTCCAAAAGTTTCGATCGGAGGCTTCGATCAGGCGGTTGGCGAGGTTCGCGCAGGCTTTGGGGTTCAAGCTCGCCAGTTTCCGGCGCATGTCCTCGTCGAGAACGAAGGTTTCGCCGATCCGCTGGTAGACCCAGCCCTCGACCTGCCCCGTGGTGGCCGACCAGCCAAGCGTATTGGTGACGTGCGCCTCGATCTGACGGACGCCCTCGTACCCATGGCGCAGCATGCCGTCGTACCATTTCGGGTTCAGCGCGCGGGTCCGCGTTTCAAGGGCGACCTGCTCGGCCAGCGTCCGCACCCGCCCGTCGCCTTGGGTTTGGTCACCGATATAGACTGGCGTATCGGCCCCTTTAGCCTGCTTCACCGCTTGGGCGATGCCGCCCAGCGTATCGAAGTAGTGGTCGATCGTAGTGACGCCTAGATCCACCGATTCAAGGTTCTGATAGGCAAGATCCACGTCGGCGAGCGCCGCTTTCAAGAGTTCTGGCTGCGCCGTCGGCGCCCCGTTCCGGCCATAGGCGAAGCATTTCCGATTGGTGTAGGCGTTGGCGAGCTCGGTCGCCTCGTTCCAACAGCCCGAGTCGATCAATTGGTTGACGTTCGCGCCGTACGCACCGTCGGCGTTCGAGAAGACGCGAAGGGCGGCGGTTTCGAAATCACACCCCTGTTGCGCCTGATAAGCCAGGGCGTGTTTCCGCACATAGTTGTGCGCGGGGTCTTCGTCGGCCGACGCCGCAGCGAACGCCGCCTCCGCGAGCATCTTCGACTGCAACGGCAGAAGGTCGCGGAAAATGCCGGACAATGTGGCGATCACGTCGATGCGCGGGCGCGCCAGATCTTCGAGCGGCACCAGGTCCGCTCCGCAGAGGCGGCCATAGCTGTCGAACCTCGGCTTCGCCCCGAGCAAGGCCAACGCCTGGGCGATTTGGGCCCCCTCGCTTTTGAGATTGTCGGCCCCCCAAAGCACTATGGCGACGGTTTCGGGTGGTGAACCGCTCTCGGCGACGTGGCGCGCAACGAGGCGTTCAGCCTGGGCCGCGCCATCCACCAGGGCGAACGCGCTGGGGAGCCGATAGGGGTCGAAGCCATGGACATTTCGGCCGGTCGGCAGAATGTCTGGATTTCGGATCAAGTCGCCGCCGGGCGCGGGCGGGGTGAAGCCGCCGCCAAGGGCGTGGACGAGCGCTTCCAATTCGCGGTTCGCAACCAGCTTCGCATCGATCTCGCCGAGCGCGCGGAGCGCCGCCGCCCGACCGGGCGCGTGCGCCGCGGCGGCGGACTCGGCCGGTGCGCCCTCCACGAGAGCCTTCACGGCCTCGCGCGGGAGCGGGCTGTCGGCCGTGGGCGACATGGCGCAGAGAAGATCCACCCGCTCGGCCGGGGTGGGCGCTTGTCCGGCGACGTGGAGGCCGTGCGGGATCAGCGCGTCTTCCAGCTCCCGCAGCGCCTCGCCCAGGCGGGCCGCCTCGCCGTTGCGATCGGCCGTCCCAGCGTCAACCTCCAAGTCACGCGCCTCGGCCTGCGCGGCTAGGGCCGCGAACAACCGGTCGAGGCGCGCCGCCT
>CAYYNG010000418.1:0-2396 GCA_964472435.1 uncultured Hyphomonadaceae bacterium
GCTCGCCGCTTCGCCGGCCGAGATCGTGATCGGACCGCGGACGGGATCGATCACGGCGGAGTTTCAAACCCCGGACGGGCTCGCCCCAGGCCCGCTGCAGGCGCTCATGCCGATCCGGGTGACCCGCGTCGAAAGCCTGCGGCCGGGGCTGACGGTGGACGGACGGCTCGGCGAGAAGACCTTCCACGCCGAACGGTGGCGGGAATTCGTCGACGGGGGCGAGCTCAAGCCGCTGGCTGTCTTTGAGGACGCCTATGGCGCGATCTGGCGCAAGGGGAAGGTCTCTTATCTCGCCTGCTGGCCTGATCAGGATTTTCTATGTGCGATTCTCAGCGACGCGGCCGCATGGGGGGGGCTTGAGATCCAAACCCTGCCGCGGGGTGTTCGCCTGCGCCGTCGCGGCCCCTGGACGTTCGCCTTCAATTACAGCCGCGGCCCCGTCGACCTCCTCGAGGCCGGCGTCGCTCCGGCCGACGCGGACTTCCAGGTCGGGGAGGCGGCGCTGCCGCCCGCCGGCGTCTCGGTCTGGCGAAGCTGAACCCTTGCCAAAGCGTCCGGGGGCGCGTAATTGCGGGCGATTGCAGGCCGCGGCCCCCGTCCGCCGCCGCCCCCCACGCAAACCCCCAGGAGCTGGAGCCGGTCATGGCGGAGAAAAAGAAAAGCGTCGGCCCGCTGACGTTCATCCGCCAAGTGCGGGCCGAAGGGTCGAAGGTGACCTGGACGTCGCGGCAGGAGACGATCGCCTCGACCATCATGGTGCTGATCATGTCGGTCTTGGTCGCCCTGTTCCTCTTCTTCACCGATACGGTGGTCGGCTTCTTCGTCCGAACGATCACCGGCCTCGGGCAGTAACTTCAGGAGCAAGCCGGCGATGGCCGACGCCAAGTGGTATATCATCAACGCCTATTCGAACTTCGAAAAAAAGGTCGCCGCTTCGATCCGCGAACAGGCGGAGGTGAAGGGCCTCGACGAGCTCATCGAGCAATTGGAGGTGCCCTCCGAAGAGGTGGTTGAAACCGTGCGCGGGAAAAAGCGCACCACAGAACGGCGCTACTTCCCGGGCTACGTGCTGATCAAAACCAGGCTGACGGACGATGTCTACCACCTCGTGAAAGACACCCCGAAGGTGACCGGTTTTCTCGGAGCCGAGGGCGGCAAGAAGCCTCTGCCCGTGCCCGAGCGGGAGGTGAACCGCATTCTCGGCACGGCCGAAGACGCCGCCGAACGGCCGCGCCCGACCATCAGCTTCGAGATCGGCGAGCAGGTGCGCGTCAATGACGGCCCGTTCCAATCCTTCGAAGGCGAGGTCGAAGATGTCGACGAAGAGAATGCGAAGCTGAAGGTCACGGTGTCGATCTTCGGTCGCGCCACTCCGGTCGAGCTCGAGTACGGCCAGGTCGACAAGCTCAGCTGACCGACCGCGGAATTCGCTTGAAGCCCGCGGGCTCAAGCGGTATCCGATCAGCCCTGCGCCGCCTTAGCTCAGTCGGTTAGAGCGCTAGATTGTGGATCTAGAGGTCTCCCGTTCGAACCGGGGAGGCGGTACCAGGGCTCCACGACCCCCCTTCCAATGGCGCGGCGGACGATCTGGTCTGGATCTTTGCCTCGGCTTGCTGTCCACTCCGTAAGATGGGGCAGGGCCGTGACTGAAACTTCCGACAATCCGGCGCGGCCTGGCCGGACCCCGCTTCAGACGGCTGGTTTATGGGGCGGGCTGATCGCCGCGCTCTTGCTCCAGCTTATAGGCCCCCCGGACAGTCTTCTCGATCTCGCCGGCGGCGACGCCGGCGCGGCGCGCGAGGGCTGGATCGTTCTCTCCCTGTTGGCGGTGATGGCCGCCTGGTGGATCACCGAGGCGATTCCCATTCCGGCGACGGCGCTCCTGCCCATGATCGTCCTGCCGTTTTTCAATGTTTTCAGCATGCGGGATGCCGCAGCCCCCTACATGCACCCCATCGTCGTCCTCTTGCTCGGCGGCTTCATCATCGCCAAAGCGGTGGAGCGGTGGGGCCTCCACCGGCGGATCGCCCTCACGGTCGTCGCGCGCGCGGGCGCTCGGCCGGTGGCCTTGGTCGGCGGGTTCATGGTTGCCGCCGCGGGCCTTTCCATGTGGATCTCCAACACCGCGACAGCGATCATGATGACCCCCATTGCGCTGTCCGTCGCCGCGGCGATCGCCGCCGAAGACGACCGTGAAGACGAAACCCTCGCCGTCGCGCTGTTGCTTGGGGTCGCCTACGACTGTTCGATCGGCGGCCTCGGCACGCCGATCGGCACCCCGACCAATTTGATCATTATCAGTTATCTCGAAGACGAAACGGGACGGGTGGTCGATTTCGTCGATTGGATGGCGCTGGGGCTGCCGGTTGGTGTGGCGATGATCGCGCGCGGCTGGT
>CAYYNG010000419.1:0-2380 GCA_964472435.1 uncultured Hyphomonadaceae bacterium
CACCTCGAAAAATCCCGAGTTTCAAACCTTCACCGAATGCGGCGGGATCACCCCTGATGTGACCGCCGCGGAGAACTACACGACCATCACCGTCATCTCGCCGAGCCCGGTCGAACGGGGCGTGATCTGGGTCGGAAGCGACGATGGCCGCGTGCACATCTCACGCGATGGCGGGGAAAGCTGGGAGCGGATCGACGGCCGGCTCCGCCGCGGGCCCGAGGGCGGTTGGATCCCCTCCATCTATCCCTCTCCGCATGATGCGTCCGTGGCGTTCGTGGTGATCGACGATCACCGCCGCGGCGACATGGCGACCTATGCCTATCGCGTCGAAGACTATGGCCGCGCTTGGCGTCCGATCACAACCGACCAGATTTCGGGCTACGCCGCCTCGATCCTGCAGGATCCGGTGGATCCGAACCTTCTCTTCCTCGGCACGGAATTCGGCCTGCATGTGAGCCATGACGGCGGCGGGTCTTGGACGAAATGGACCGAGGGCGTGCCGACTGTCCAAGTCGCCGACATCGCCCTGCAGACGCGGGAGAACGACCTTGTGCTCGGCACCCATGGCCGCGCGGCCTTCGTGATCGAAGACATCTCGGTCCTCCGCAACCTCTCGGCCCGCGACTTCGACCAGCGTTTCGCTCTGCTTAATGTGACGGACGGCCAGCAATACCGCCCCGCGCAGACCCCCTCGACGCGCTTTACCGGCAATGGCGAGTTCCGCGCCGCGAACGCCCCCTACGGCGCGATGATCACCTTCATGGCGAGCGGGGACGATCTCACCCATCCTGATGACGAGGCCGATCGCGCCCGCCGCATCGCCGCGCGCGAAGCGGCGGGCGAGGCGGATGAGAACGGCGAGCCGCCAAAGGCGACCGTGGAGATCAGCGACGCCTCGGGCGCGGTGATCCGCACCTTCAAAGCCGACGTCGTCCAGGGCTTGAACCGCGTTGTCTGGGACCTGCGACGCGACGGCCTTATGCCGCTGCCGCCGGGCGAAGCGCCGGAGGACGGCACGCTGCCCGCGGGGCTCGAAGTGCCTCCCGGCGACTACCGTCTGCGCATTCTCTTCGACGGCCAGGAGGCGACGGCGCCGTTCGAGGTGCTCGCCGACCCGCGCAGCTCGGCCAGTCGCGCCGATTTGACGGCCCGTTATGAGATGCAGCTGCAGGTTCAGGCGCTTGAGGCCCGTATGAACGATGCGGTCCGGCGCCTCCTTGACGCGCGCCGGGACGTCGAGACGGTCCAAGATCTCATCGCCGCGCGGAAGAGCGCCGAGGGCGTGGCCGGCGAGGACGACGGTCATCCGCTGAATACCCTCGGCGAACAGGCGGGCGATCTGATCGAGGCTCTGGAGGGCGCCGAGGCGAACTTCCGCACGCCGCCGGAAACCCCCGGCATTCTCTATGAGGCGGACAAGGCCGGCGCTCGCATCGGCCGCGCCGACTTCCGCCTCGGCTCGACATTCGATGCGCCCTCGAACGCCGCGCGGATCGATCTCGCCCTCGCCGAAGCGACGCTCTCCGAGGCGATCTCCGACCTGAACGCGACGCTCTCAGGCCCGCTCACGGACTTTCGCGCCGCCGCCGAGGCCGCGGGACTGACAACCCTGCTTGGGCAGCAGCCCCTCGACTAGTCGGCGAGGGGCTGAGAAAGCGTCTCCCCCCGTCTCTGCACTTCGGGGGAGGCGGGATTGGCGCCCGCCTCAGGGCTGGTAGGGCAGGGACGAGTGGTGCAGCACGATGCGGAGGACTCCGTCGGCGTCTTTTTTGTAGCCCCAGCTTTTGTCCACTTTGGTGACCTGGCCGTCCTTGTCGGTCATCGTCACCCAGCCCATCCACATCGCCACGTCGCCCTCGATGAAGCTTGCCGCGGTTTCGGAAACGCACTCGCGCCAGCCTCTGATGCCGAAGCCGCCATCAAGCGGAAAATCCGGATCGTGGCCGACAAAATAGGAAAGAGCGCCTTTCTTGGTCGGGCGAAAGGTCTTCTCGCCGCTTGCCAGGGTCGGTTTGAACAGCACCGGGCCGAGATTGTAGCCATAGGCCGCGTCCAAGACGCCGTCGGCCACCCCGCGGGCGGCGTCGATGCCATCGGCTTCATAGGCCTTGGCGATGGAGACGAGGGCGTCCCCCCACGCTTTTCGGGCCGCGGCCAGGTCTGTCTCTATGATCGGCATCGCGCTTTCCTTCCTTTTTCGGGTGCACTGTCTCTCGTTCTCTCGTTTTGGCGTGATTGGCCGTCAAAACAAGACGTCGCGAGGTGGAACTGCGGAAAAGAAAGGTTCGCGCAGGCCTTGATGACACGTCGGTGGGGAGGGGGAAAGGCGCACTGGCGGTCCGAGGAGGATTCGCACCCCCGCCCCCTTGATTCGTAGTCT